>JBEGSV010000078.1:0-3208 GCA_041179685.1 Actinomycetota bacterium | reverse complement strand
CTTCGCTTGCATATAGCGGAAGTCGACTTGGATGAACATTTGCCTCAGCGACAGCAACACGTGGGGGATCGTAAGAATTGAAGAGCGTACGCCAGGTCTTATAGACCTCGAAGACCTCATTGCGATCCATCAAGATTCCGGTGCCTTCAAGATTGCGAGGTTCGTCGTACTCCATATTTGAGCGCATACGAAGTGGTTCAGATAAATCTTTCTTCAGCGCATGTGCAACATCGATGCGGAATCCATCAACTCCACGATCAGCCCAGAACTTGAGAGTCTTAAGGAAATCAGCTTCAACTTCTGGGTTATCCCAGTTCCAATCTGGTTGTTCAGGTGCGAACCAATGCATGTACCACTGGTTGCCTTCGCCGCCCCAGACAGATTCATGAGTCCACGCAGAGGGAGCAAAGTGAGAAGGCCAATCCGTTGGAGGAAGTTCGCCATTTGCGCCACGACCATCGCGGAAGATGTATCGATTGCGCTCAGGTGATCCTGGAGCAGATGCAAGTGCATCCTTGAACCATTGGTGAAGATTAGAAGAGTGATTTGGAACGATATCTACAAAGACTCGAATTCCCGCACTATGAAGTGCAACGAGCATCTCGTCAAAATCTTCGAGAGTTCCGAGCTTGGGATCTACATTGCGATAGTCATTGACGTCATAGCCACCATCAGCGAGGGCAGATGGATAGAAGGGTGAGAGCCACACGGCATCAAGGGATAGGGATTTGAGGTAATCGACGCGAGAGGTGACGCCCTTAAGGTCACCTATTCCATTGCTATCTGTATCCGCAAAACTGCGTGGGTAGATCTGGTAGATAGCAGCTTGGCGCCACCAATTCTTATCTTTGCTTAATGACATGGCCGAAATCCTACTGTGACCTCGCTGAGTCGATGGATATTCCAGCGTATTTATCCATCTTGTAACCCAATTGCAATAAATTTTCAGAAATGTGCAGATTTCAAACTACTCTTACACCATGTCTATTCGCCCGGCCACGATTGCAGATACCGATGAAATTCTCGCGCTAATCTACGAATTAGCGCTCTATGAGAAAGCGCCGGAAGAAGCGAAGGCTACCCGTGAGCAGATCATTGACTCCTTCTTCTGCGAAAATCCAAAAGTATTCTGTGAGATTGTTGAAGTCGATGGCGACATTGCGGGCTTAGCCATCTGGTTCCTTAACTATTCGACATGGCAAGGCAAACATGGAATCTATCTTGAGGATCTCTTCATCCGACCACAATTTCGCGGTAAGGGATTTGGTAAAGCACTTCTCAAACATCTCGCTGCAATCTGCGAAGCTCGAGGTTACGGACGTTTTCAATGGTGGGTTCTCGATTGGAACGAACCTTCTATCGAGTTCTATAAGGCGCTCGGTGCAGTGGCGATGGATGAATGGACTGTTTATCGAGTCAGCGAAGATGCGCTGATGAAGTTGGCTCGAGAGTAAGCGTCTAGAGACTAAACTTCTGCCATGACTCTGCTCCACGCGCTCGATCTTCTCTCTACCTTTGTCTTCGCTCTCGTGGGAGCACGAATCGCTGCAGACCGTGGACTTGATTACGGTGGAATCGCATTTGTCGCAACAATTGCCTCAATTTCCGGCGGAACTTTGCGAAATGTATTTCTTGGAATCCTTCCTGTCTGGATCACGGATCCCTGGATTCTCTCATCCGTTCTTGCGGCAGTAATAATTACTTTAACTCTGCGCCGCGTGACGCACGTCGGCAAGGTACTTCTGATCTTAGATACCTTCGCATTGGCGATGGCGACATTGTCAGGAACGCAGCTCGCATTTGAGATCAACATACCTTGGTATTCATGCATCGTCCTCGGAGTCATCACCGCGGTGACGGGCGGATTACTTCGTGATGTGCTCTGTCAGGTTGAGCCAGTTCTTCTCCATCGAGAAACAATTGGAACATCAGCTTTGATGGGAGCGAGCACCTTTGTTTTGCTTCATGCCGTCGGAGTTTCAGAAATTATCTGCGTTATTGGGGGAGCGCTCGTGGTTATTGCGACTCGCGTCATCTCAATTCAATTTGATTTACATCTGCCAAAATTCAATAAAGCTTGAGCAAATAAATAGATTTGAAGCGATTTCACGCGGTAATTTCTCTTTAACGGCCTTACACGTTAGAATTAGCCTCGTTGCACAAGCAACAGAACTACCAACTACGAACCTAATTTAGGTTCTTCTTGCGAGTCTTATCTCCACCCTGGTTAGACCACTTCAGGTTCTTCCTAATCGAGACGCGCTAGATCTCTCGATAGGAAACTTAATAATGACTTTACAAAAGCGTACAGCCGCGCCCGGAAAAGCACGTCGTGAAGCCTCAAAGGGCAAGCCACGTCGCGCAGTAGTTGCAAAGGCAGCAAAGAAAGCAGCCCCAGCAGCTCGTTCAAAGAGCGCGTCAACATCACCACGCACATCTTCAAAGGCAACCCCACGTAAGAGTGGCGAGTTCAAGCCAACTTCAACAGTGCGTTACTCAGATCGCGATGCAGTACCTGCAACCCGTAAAGAGGCTCGCTTATCTGATCGTTCCAAGCTTCGTGCAGCTCGCTTCCAGAAGGAGATTGGCTCGAAGTCAAAGGAGATCGAAGGCGCACCCAAGGGCAACCCACGCCAGAGCGCATCAGAGCGCGTCTTCGAAAAGGGCGGCCGTCCAAAGCCAAAGACCCGCGCAGAAAAATTTGTTTCAGAGCGCAATGAGCGCCCAGAGCGTCGTTCGCCAGAGCGCACAGAACGTTCAGAACGTCCGCGAGGCTCAAGTTCAGTGCCAAAGCGTTCATTCGATAAGCCTGCACGTTCATTCGACAAGTCGGAACGTCCAGCGCGTTCATTCGATAAGCCAGAGCGCAGCGAACGCCCCGCTCGTGATTTTTCAAAGCCACCACGCGATCGTCGCACCGCAACAGGTCGCAATAGCGAACCACACTCTTTTTCTAAGGGTCGCGGACGCAACGTTGCAGAAGATTTCGGCGCAGATGATTCATATATCTCGCCAAACTTGGCAGATGCCAACCTAATTGATGCAACACCGCTCGATGCTGTTGCAACAACATTCCGCGAGCTCGGAGTTCCAGCAGCGCTCGATAATGCTCTTAACGCACAGGGCATTAAAAGCCCATTCCCAATCCAGGTGGCAACTCTTCCTGATGCGATTGCTGGCCATGACATTCTCGGCCGCGGGCAGACAG
>JBEGSV010000077.1:0-5791 GCA_041179685.1 Actinomycetota bacterium | reverse complement strand
TCGGGCTTGATGCGATAACCAGCTTCATCTTCAAAGAGCGGGTCGAATGTTCCAAGTTCAATGACGATGCCGAGAGATCTAAGATCCTCTTTATCTCGCTCAAACATTCGATCCTTGGCTTCTGCATCACCGGTATAACCGGCAACTGTTCGAAAGATTTCAGCCTTAGTGAGATAGCGTTTTGTTGCAAGGAGTGCAATCGTCAGATTGACGAGACGCTCACTCTTCCGAGACACCGTATGCTCCCTTAGCTGGTCTACGTCGACGCGCCAAGACTTCTACTCCGGGCGCCATACGTCTGCTCTGAATGAGAAAACCAGTATGGCCAATCATCCGTTGCTGTGGACGAACCGCAAGACCTTCGTGATGCCAGCCGCGAACCATTGTCTCTGAGCTCTCAGGCTCGGTAAAGCGGCCATCTTCTTTGAGCGCCTCTGCGGTGGCAGAGAGCTGCGTTGTCGTCGCTACATATGCGAGGAAGACTCCACCTGGTCGGAGATTCTCTGCCGCCATTGCAACACATTCCCAAGGAGCCAACATATCTAGAACTACCCGATCGAATTTTTCGGTGAACTCTTGCTCTTGCACGGAACCAACATCGAGACGCCAATTAGTTGGGGTTCCAGCAAAATAATTTTCCACGTTAGCTGAGGCAATCTTTGCAAAATCATCTCGACGTTCAACGCTATGAACAAAACCACTCTGGCCTACCGCGCGAAGCAGTGAGAGCGTCAACGCTCCACTTCCAACGCCCGCTTCGAGAACGCGCGCTCCCGGATAAATATCGGCAACGCCAACAATCATCGCCGCATCCTTTGGGTAGACGATGGTTGCTCCGCGAGGCATCGACAAAACGTAATCGGCCAATAGCGGGATAAAGGCGGTGAACTTAAGTCCGGCAGTCGTGCTGACTACGGATCCTTCGGGGAGACCAATCAGTTCATCATGAACGATCCAACCCTTATGGGTGTGCCACTCCTTCCCCGGTGTAATGGTGAAGCTATAGAGCTTTCCCTTGGGATCGGTTAATTGAATACGGTCGCCGGCCTTGAAGAAACCGCTACCTACATTGGGAGTATCAGACACGATGCGCATCTTAGGCGAGATATCAGGAGTAAGTCCCTTTATGACGGTTAAGGTCGCGATATGGACCAACTCCGTCTCTCCCCTAGTCGGGTCAACGATTTCACCAACTGCCCTCAGCTCTATAAATATCGAGCCATCCTCAATCTCCCCGAGGAGATCAGCCTCGATGCGGAACGAGGAAAGCTGGTCCACGCAGTCTTGGAGGATTTATTTGAACTTCCTCGCCCTCAACGCAACCAAGCCACTGCGCTCTCGATACTTCCGGATGCATGGCAGCGACAGATTGCAGAGAAGCCAGAGCTTGAGCCACTTATTACAAACAATAAAGAGTGGATGGATCGGGCAGAATCTCTCCTCGAAACATATTTCAAGTTAGAAGACCCGTCATCATTTGACTCTACCTACCGCGAACTTCATCTGGAGAAGAATTTCACCGATGAAATCTATCTTCACGGTTATGTCGATCGTCTCGATATTGCTCCCACTGGTGAAGTCCGGATTGTTGATTACAAGACTGGAAAATCTCCCAAGCCTGGCTGGGAGGAGAAGGCACTCTTTCAACTACGGGTATATGCACTGCTCTATTGGCGCAATGAGGGCGTACTCCCCCGTCTTTTGCAACTTATTTATCTCGGTGATGGTCGCACGGTAAAGAGCGCTCCCACGGAACGTGAATTAGAAGCAACTGAGAGAATATTGCACAATATCGGCGATGAGATTCTTACCGCTATTGAGACCGATTTCTTTCCAACAAAAAAGAGCCGACTCTGTGATTGGTGTTCCTTTAAGAGTATCTGTCCAGCGCATAATGAGCAGAAATAACTACTAGTTCGCGTTGAAGTACTTTGCCTCTGGGTGATGAACTATGATCGCTGAAGTTGATTGCTCTGGATGCAATTGGAATTCTTCTGAGAGAAGTACGCCGATTCGCTCAGGTTCAAGTAACTCGCAGAGTTGAACCTGTTGCTCGATATCGGGACATGCTGGATAACCGAATGAATATCGTGAACCTCGGTAACCTTGATCGAGAATTCCTTGGAGATCGGGTGCATCCTTATCTCGTACCGAGAACTCTTCGCGGACTCGCGCATGCCAATGTTCTGCAAGCGCCTCAGTCAATTGCACAGAGAGCCCGTGGAGCTCAAGATATTCACGATAGTTATTGGCTTCAAAGAGTTTATTGGCAGCTTGGCTGACCGTATTGCCCATAGTGACGACATGGAATGCAACTACATCAGTCTTTCCAGAATCTTTCGCTGCGAAGAAATCGGCGATGCAGAGTCTGCGATCACGTCGTTGGCGAGGGAATGAGAATCGAGTTCTTTCCTGGCCTTTGAGCGGACCTTCATGATGCAGAATGACCAGATCGTTTCCATCGCTGACACATGGGAAATATCCATATACAACAGCTGCCTCTAACCAACCCTGTGCTTGCACTTCATTGAGAAGGGCGCGCAGACGTGGCCGTCCCTCCTCTTCCACCATCTTCTCGTACTCGCCCCGAGCTCCTTTGAGACCCCATTGGCCGACAAAGAGAGCGCGTTCATCGAGCATCCCAACATAATCTGCAAGCGGAATCCCCTTAATGATTCTCGATCCAAAGAATGGTGCTTGCGGAATATCAATATCGATAGCTACATCGCTGCGAGTTGTATCGTCTATAGAGACATCAGAGTTTCGAGGAGCGGCTTTGACTCGACGCTGTCGAAGTTCCGGAAGTGCTGCACCAGGTTCGCCGCGTTTGACCGCCATGATTGCATCCATCAAACGCAAGCCTTCAAAGGCATCTCTTGCGTAACGCACTTCTCCCGGATAAACCGAAGCTAAATCCTCCTCGACAAAGGCGCGGGTAAGAGCGGCTCCGCCGAGAACTATTGGCCACTTCTGGTCTAACCCACGCGCTGCAATCTCTTCGAGATTCTCTTTCATTACAACGGTGGATTTCACTAGGAGTCCACTCATGCCAACGGCATCAACATTATTTTCGAGCGCCGCATCAATAATTTGATTGACGGTCTGCTTGATTCCAATATTGACGACTCGATAACCGTTATTTGAAAGAATGATATCTACGAGATTCTTACCAATGTCATGGACATCGCCCTTGACTGTAGCAAGCAACATTGTGCCGCGACCGCCTTCATCGGCTTTCTCCATAAAGGGTTCGAGGAATGCAACTGCAGATTTCATTACTTCTGCACTTTGCAGAACGAAAGGAAGTTGCATCTCGCCTTTGCCAAAGAGTTCGCCAACCACCTTCATTCCCTCTAGAAGGTGATCGTTGATAATCGCTAACGGTTTGATTCCTTGTGACATAGCTTCGGTGAGATCATCGTTAAGTCCGACCTTCTCGCCATCAATGATTCTTCTTTGAAGACGCTCCTCCAGTGGAAGTGCCGCCAACTCTGCAGCACGAGTCTGTCGTGAAGCGGTTAACTCAACTCCCTCGAAAAGTTGTAAGAACTCAGATAACGGATCGTAGGTACATTGATCGCCATCGAACTTTCTACGATCGTAAATAAGATCGAGCGCCACTTCTAGTTGTCTGGCATCGATGCGGGCTATCGGCATAATCTTTGATGGATGGACAATCGCAGAGGTGAGACCGGCCTGGGCGCATTCGTGAAGGAAAACTGAATTGAGAACAACACGTGCTGCAGGATTTAAACCAAATGAAACATTGCTGACGCCGAGTGTCGTCTGAACTTCAGGATAAAGGGTCTTGAGTTCGCGAATCGCAGTTATGGTCTCGAGGCCATCGCGTCGCGTCTCCTCTTGCCCGGTTGCGATGGGGAAAGTCAAGGTATCGATCATGATGTCACCAAGGTTGATACCCCAATTTTCGGTGAGATCTTTAATCAATCGAACGGCAACTCGTAACTTCCATTCGGCAGTTCGAGCTTGACCCTCTTCATCAATGGTCAGTGCAACTACTGCAGAACCATGCTCTTTAATGAGGGGCATGATTCGCGCAAAGCGAGAATTAGGGCCATCGCCATCTTCATAGTTAACAGAGTTAATAACACATCGCCCGCCAAGGGCTTCGAGCCCCGCCTTTAATACTCCAGGTTCGGTCGAATCAAGCATGATGGGAAGAGTTGATGCGGTTGCAAAACGCGATGCGATCTCAAACATATCCTTCGCGCCATCGCGACCTACATAATCTACGCTGAGATCAAGAACGTGCGCGCCATCGCGAATTTGATCACGTGCAATCTCAACGCAGCTCTGCCAATCTTCGGCAACGAGCGCCTCACGGAAAGCCTTTGAACCATTGGCGTTGGTACGTTCGCCGATTGCAAGATAAGTGGAATCTTGACCAAAGGGAACGAATTGATAGAGAGATGAGACACCGGGTTCGGATGTGACGCTTCTCAGTGCAGGAGTCTGGCCGCCAATCTTCTTGACAACCGCTTCCAGGTGAGCCGGAGTTGTTCCACAGCAGCCGCCAATCAGAGTCAATCCATAATCTTGGGTGAATGTAGAGAGCGCCTCTGCTAATTCTTCCGGTGAGAGTGGATAGGAAGCGCCATTTTGGCCAAGCACCGGCAAGCCAGCATTGGGCATCACTGAAATCGCAACCTTTGCATTCTTTGATAGGTATCGGAGGTGCTCCGACATTTCGGCAGGTCCGGTGGCACAGTTGAGACCGATGAGATCAATATCGAGAGGTTCTAGGGCATCAAGGGCAGCGCCGATTTCTGAGCCAAGCAACATGGTGCCGGTCGTCTCGACTGTTACCTGAGCAATCAAAATAACATCTCGATCGGTTGTAGCTAATACTTCTCGAGCGCCATTGACGGCCGCCTTTGCCTGCAGTAAATCTTGTGTGGTTTCAATCAGCAGGGCATCTGCTCCGCCATCGACCAATCCTTGAGATGCAATGCGATATGCATCTTTGAGATGGGAGTACGTTGTGTGGCCAAGGGTAGGAAGTTTCGTTCCTGGCCCAAGGGAACCTAGAACAAAGCGCGGCTTCTCTAAAGTTGAATATGCATCGGCTGCTTTGCGAGCAATCTCTGCCCCAGCAAAGGCAAGTTCATAAATTCGATCTTCGATTCCATATTCTGCGAGATTCGCCCAATTGGCACCGAAGGTATTTGTTTCGATTGCATCTACACCAACTGCGAGATACGCATCATGGACAGACCTGACAACGTCGGGACGGGTGATATTGAGAATTTCATTGCAACCCTCATGGTTTTGAAAGTCTTCTAGCGATGGATCGGCGGCCTGGAGCATGGTTCCCATCGCACCATCGGCGACGATGACACGTTCACGCATTGCCTGGCGAAGTAGGCCATCACGCTTGCGGAGAGATTGCTCTGAGCTCGTCACAGAGAGGAGGTTACCGTAAGGTGTCGTATGTGGAGATTTATGAGATTCCGGCTCTTCGTTCACCAATTATGGTCTTCGCCTTTGGCGGATGGAGCGATGCTGGTGAGGCAGCAACAGGTGTCATTACTCATCTCCTGACAGTTTTAGGAAGCTCTGATCAGGGGCTAGGAGATGGCGCACAATCAATTTTGATTGGCGAAGTAGATTCGGAAGAGTTCTATGACTTTCAGGTCAATCGTCCGCTGATATTTATCGATGGCTCAATGGTTCGCAGCCTGACCTGGCCTGGTGTACAAATCTTTGGAGTACGAAACCCCGATGGTGATCGCGACTTCGTCTTAGTCAGAGGTGTAGAACCATCAATGCG
>JBEGSV010000076.1:0-3322 GCA_041179685.1 Actinomycetota bacterium | reverse complement strand
GTGTTCCAAATGCTTCAAAGAGGTCGCCTAGTAATCCTCCTGGGCCAGTTACATAAGGAGTAAGACCTTGAGCTTTTGCAATCGGAGCAATATCTTCACGTAGCGCCTCAACAACAGCAGGGAGAACAGGCTTTTCATTAGGGAGAAGTTCTGCGATTGATTCTCCATTGATAGGTATATTTACCAGAATCGCCTTGCCATCTACGGATGGAAAAGCTGAGATTGGTTCTCCCTTAACAAGGTAATCGCCAATCTTCGCCGAAGTTCCATCGAGAGTGATCTGACCTACAGCGGATAGGTGTGAGTTGATTGCACCGATCGCTGCAGGTGTTGCCTCGCCCTCGAGCAAGATCAAGGTTGGGAAGTTGAAAGAGGCATCTCCGGCAAACTTTGCAATCTCGTCGGCAGCCAAAGTCGCCTCAGCACCCTTAGGTAGGAATGATGAGTTGTTATTCTCCTGGACGCTAGTGAGCTTGCCGAAGAGTGGGCCGAAGATTCCGGTGATGAGGAACCAGGCGACGACGACTAAAACGGCGAGGGATACGGGCTTCTTGTTCTTGATTAGCATGGGTGGGAGTCTACCTTTAGGCTTACCCGGTGCCGGTTTTAGACTCCTCTCCCCTAGCCCTTCAACGAAGCGGCTTGGTCGAGTACGAGGATGCGCTGGCGATTCAACGGAGCATTCACGGCGAAGTTTCCGCCGGTACTCGCCCCAACACTTTAATTCTCCTCGAGCACCCATCTATCTACACTGCTGGAAAACGCACGCTAGATGAAGAACGTCCAGGAAATGGCGCAAAGGTTCTCGATGTGGACCGCGGAGGGAAAATCACCTGGCACGGCCCAGGTCAACTCGTTGGCTATCCCATCGTTCGATTGAGCAATCCGCACGAGTTGGTCGGCTTTGTCCGTGAGATCGAGTCCGGCCTTATTAAGGTCTGCAAAGAATTTGGAGTCAATGGAGTGCGCGTTGATGGGCGCTCTGGTGTCTGGATAGTTGATGAACAAGGCGAGCGAAAGGTTGCCGCTATCGGCATTCGCGTAGCCTCTGGAACATCCATGCATGGCTTTGCGCTCAATGTAAATCCAGATCTCTCGGCATTCGATGCGATTGTTCCCTGTGGAATCTCAGATGCCGCAGTAACATCACTTGAGCGCGAACTCGATCGAACTATCGCTATTGAGGAAGTAACCCCCGTGGTCGAGAAGTATCTCTACGAAGCACTAACAAAGGTGAGCGCATGACAATCGCACCAGATGGCCGCAAGCTACTTCGCATCGAGGCTCGCAATGCCGAGACTCCGATTGAGCGAAAGCCAGAGTGGATTAAGACCCGTGCCAATATGGGTCCCGAGTACACGCGCCTTCGTACATTAGTGAAGACCGAATCCCTTCACACCGTCTGCCAAGAAGCTGCTTGTCCAAATATTTTCGAGTGTTGGGAAGATAAAGAAGCAACTTTCCTTATTGGTGGAGATCGCTGCACTCGTCGTTGTGACTTCTGTAATATTGATACCGGTAAGCCTGAAGAGCTCGATCGTGATGAACCACGTCGCGTTGCTGAGTCTGTTCAATCAATGGGTTTGAAATATGCAACTATCACTGGCGTCACTCGTGACGATCTTGAAGATGAAGGCGCCTGGCTCTATGCCGAAACCATTCGTAAGGTCCACGAACTAAATCCTGGTACCGGAGTTGAGATGTTGGCGCCAGATTTCAGCGGTAAGCCAGAGCTTCTCAATCAAGTCTTTGATTCACGACCAGAGGTATTTGCGCATAACCTCGAGACGGTTCCTCGTATCTTCAAACGCATTCGCCCAGCCTTCTCATACGAACGTTCACTCAATGTCATTACCCAAGCTCGTGAGTATGGATTGATTACAAAGTCCAACCTCATCCTTGGGATGGGAGAGGAAATCTCCGAAGTTATTCAGGCTCTTGAGGATCTCCATGATGCTGGCTGTGACCTCATCACCATTACCCAATATTTACGTCCAACCAATAAGCACCACCCGGTCGAGCGCTGGGTTAAGCCAGATGAGTTTGTCGATCTTGCCAAGAGGGCAGAGGAGATTGGCTTTAGCGGTGTCATGAGCGGTCCACTTGTTCGCTCGTCATATCGTGCCGGACGTCTCTATAAGCAGGCACAGGAAAAGCGCGCCCTCAATGGCTGAGCTCGTCTATCCCCCAGTTATCAGAGCAGTCAAAACTTTCTGGAGAGCGTTAGATCTGAAATTCGATTTTCAAGGTCAAGAAAATCTACCTGATGAAAAACATGGTGGCGCAGTACTGGCGATGAACCACATCAGCTATCTCGATTTCGCTCTAGTTGGAACAGCAGCACTTCCGATGAAACGCTATGTCCGCTTTATGGCGAAGAAAGAGATCTTCGATAACAAGTTAGCTGGTCCCTTGATGCGCGGGATGCACCACATCAATGTAGATCGCTCTAATGGTTCTGCATCCCTCGTCGCTGCTCTCCGTGCACTTAAGGATGGAGAGATCATTGGCATTTTTCCTGAAGGCACCATCTCTGTCTCATTTGAAATAAAAGAGTTGAAGAGCGGAGCGGTACGTCTTGCGCAGGGCGCTGGAGTTCCTGTGATTCCAACAATTATCTGGGGCTCTCAACGTCTATGGACAAAGAAAGTTAAACGCAATCTCCGCCAACGTGGCATTCCGATCTCGGTAACATTCGGCGAGCCAATCTTTTTCGAGAAGGATAGCGATGTAGAAGAGGGTGAGGCGATTCTTCGTAGCGCCATGCTGAAGATTCTCCACGAAGTCCAGGAAAAGTATCCAGATTCACATCAAGGTCAGCGCTGGGCGCCGATTCGTCTTGGTGGTACTGCACCTGCTCCCCTAAACTAGCGGGCATGGCTAAGAATAAAGAAGATAAGGTCAAGACCAAGCGTTTCAAGGAATTCCGTGATGCCTATGCCATCACTAAGGCTGTTAAGCCTTGGATTGGACTCTTACTTGCAGGCGTAGTTGTGGGAGTTGTCGCGATTGCATCTGCAATTGGCGTGGTCACAAACCATCCAATCTATGCCGGAATACTCGGTCTTCTCACCTCAATCATTATTGCCCTAGTCATCTTTACCCGTATCGCAGGCTCTGCCGCGTACGCATCTATCGAAGGACAGATAGGTGCCGGCGCTTCAGTCTTGATGGCGATCCGTAAGGGCTGGACCACAACGCCTGCAGTTGCAGTAAACCGCAACCAAGATATGGTCCACCGCAGCGTTGGTCGCGCCGGAATTGTTCTTACCGGCGAAGGGTCACCTGCAGTCCGCCAGATGATTGCCGATGAGCGCAAGAA
>JBEGSV010000075.1:0-5492 GCA_041179685.1 Actinomycetota bacterium | reverse complement strand
AAAGAAGTCAACTAAGAAGGCGAGTAAGTAATGAGCGAAGATTTCAATAACCAGTCTCAGGATTCAGTTCAGGGTGAATCGATCGTGGATGGCGTTCGTCGCGAACTCGAAGAGATTGACGCATCCGATCTATCAGAGCATGCAGCTCGTTTTGATGCCCTTCATAAGAAGTTGCAAGACTCACTTAACTCCATTGATGGACTTTAAGAAGTAGTTAATAGATGAAGACTCGTCTCGATGCAGAGCTAGTTCGACGCGAATTAGCGCGCTCTCGTGAGCAAGCTGCCGATCTCATCGAGTCTCGCTCTGTTCTGGTCAATGGAATTCCAGCTACAAAGCCGGCAACTCAGGTAGATGCTGAAACCTCAATTGTCCTTCAAGGCGATCGTGATGACTTTGTCTCTCGCGGGGGTCATAAGCTAGCTGGAGCTCTCGATGTTTTCACTGAGGTAACAGTTGAAGGAAAGATTTGTCTCGATGCCGGAGCGTCCACTGGTGGTTTCACCGATGTGCTTTTACGTCGCGGTGCCAAGAAAGTTGTTGCGGTCGACGTTGGCTATGGTCAATTAGCTTGGAACCTCCGTACGGATGAACGAGTAACTGTTCTTGATCGCACCAACATTCGCCATCTCACTGGCGATCAAGTTGGCGAAGAAATCGAATTGGTAGTTGCCGATCTCTCATTCATTTCGCTCTCGCTCGTCCTCCCTGCTCTTGCTGCCGTATCGCGTTCAGATGCAGATTTTGTATTGATGGTAAAACCACAATTTGAAGTTGGACGTGAAAAACTCGGCGCAGGCGGCGTTGTGCGTGATCCAGAACTGCGCAAAGCTGCGGTGCTTGATGTTGCCGAGTCTGCATACGATGTCGGCCTAGGCACTATGGGGATTGCAGCGAGCCCACTTCCGGGGCCTGCTGGAAATGTTGAATACTTCCTCTGGCTCCGAAGAGGCGCTCCATCGATCAATGAAGCAGATTTAGATCGCGCAATTGCGGATGGTCCAGCATGAGCAAACGTCGCGCTGTTGTTTTCATCAATCCGTCTCGCGCTGAGGCCGTTTCAGCTGCGCGCGAGCTCGCCGCGCTCTTAACTGCACAGAACTTTGAACTTGTTTCTCCCACTGAGGTTACTGTTGAAAACATTGCACAAGTTTCTTCAGATGCAATCGGTGAAGTAGAAGTAGCGGTAGTGCTTGGGGGAGATGGAACAATCCTTCGCGGCGCAGAGGTAACTTTAGATCGCGACATTCCACTATTAGGAATCAACCTCGGACACGTTGGTTTTCTCGCTGAGGTAGAGAAGCCAGAGATTTCAGCAATCGCAAAGAGCATCGTGGAGAAGAGTTATGTCTACGAAAATCGAATGGTTCTTGGATATTCAGTCCAGCGTAATGGTCATGAAATTTCACAAGGCTGGGCGCTCAATGAAATTACTGTCGAGCGAGATAGCACCACGATGGTCGAACTCTTCGTCGAAATTGATCGTCGCCCACTTTCACATTGGGGTTGTGATGGCTTAATTTGCTCCACCCCTACCGGCTCTACTGCATATGCATTTAGCGCCGGAGGTCCTGTTCTCTGGCCTGAGATTGACGCCCTTGTTCTTCTCCCAATCTCTGCTCATGCACTATTTTCGCGCCCTATGGTGGTCTCAACAAAGTCTGAGATCGTCGTGACTGTCGAATCTCCGGTGGCATTGTTATCTGCTGATGCGCTCCGTAAATTACCTCTAGTTGTTGGTGATCGAGTTGTGATTACCCGCAATCCTCATGTCATTAAATTGGCACATGTAAATCCGACTCTCTTTACCGATCGACTCGTTGCCAAATTTAAGCTTCCCGTCGAAGGATGGCGTGGTGAGTGAACGTACTTTTCTAGAAGAGATTTCGATTCGCAATCTCGGCATTATTGAAGAATCTCATCTCGAACTTGGACGCGGCCTAAATGTATTAACCGGTGAAACAGGTGCTGGTAAAACAATGATTCTCACCGCTCTCAATCTTGTGCTGGGCGGTAAATCTGAGAGCTCTCTAGTCCGAAATGGTTCTGATCGCCTCACCGCGACTGCGACCTTTACAACTGGCAAGAAGTTAGCCCCGGAATTCTCGGCGGCTCTTGAAGAAAGTGATGCAACGATCGAAGATAGCCAAATAATCTTCTCTCGCTCGGTCACCTCCGAAGGAAAGAGTAAGGCGCTCTGCAACGGAACCACTGTGCCGGCTAGCGTGCTCTCTGAACTCTCACAACATTTGATTGAAATTCATGGCCAATCTGCAAATACCTTATTGGTCAAAGCGCAACGACAACGAGAGCTCCTCGATCGTTTTGGTGGAGAGAAGGTTGCGACGGCTCACAGCACTTACCTCACACTCTTTGATAGTTATACAGAAGTAAAAAATAAAATCAAGGCGATGAAATCGGCTTCATCTGTACGAGATAGGGAAATTGCAGAAGTTGAAGAGTTCTTAACCGGTTGGAGTAATCTCAAAGCGGTTCGTGGCGAGTACGGCTCTACCGTTGATGAAATTTCCCGACTTTCAAGTGTTGAAGATTTGCGGATAGCTTCTACCGGCGCCTTTGAAGCAGCTTCCAATGAAGAAACAGGGGCACTTAGCGCGCTCGGTGCAGCAAAGCGTTTTCTGGATAACGCCAAAGGTCGCGACTCCAAGCTCGACTCAATTGCAGAGCAAGTAGCCGAGAGTTTCTATGCCCTCGACGAGGCATCGCGAGATCTCTCCTCCTATTTAGCCTCACTTGAGGCAGACCCTGATCGCCTCAATGCTCTGCAGGAACGTCGTGCTGTTCTCAACTCCTTCATCAAGAAATGGGGAGATGGTGGTGAGCCGGATGAGGTTCTTATTCAATTAGCTGCACGCGCCAAAAGCGGTCGTGAGAGCATCGCTGATCTCCGCGGGGGAGATGAGCGAATCGCCGAACTCGAGGCTGAGCTCGCTGAGGTAAAGAAGGATTTACTTGCCGCAGCAAAGAAGCTCAGCAAGGCACGCAGCGAAGCTGCGCTTGCACTCTCGAGTGCAGTTTCAGAAGAACTCAAGCATCTCTCTATGCCGCATACTGAATTAATTGTTGACATCATTACCCCCGATTACTCCGGTGCACTTAAAGAGGGTGACTTCACAGCGCATGGTTGTGATGAAATTTCAATCTCCATTAAGGCACATGCAACAGCGGCGAAGGTAGCAATCGGCAAAGGAGCATCCGGTGGCGAAATGTCGCGCATCATGCTGGCGCTGGAAGTTGTCATCGCTAAAACCCATCCCGTTGGAACATATATCTTCGACGAGGTCGATGCCGGTGTTGGCGGCAAGGCTGCAATCGAGGTGGGGCGTCGCCTCCACCTACTTGCACAGACATCTCAGGTCATTGTTGTTACTCACCTCCCGCAGGTGGCGGCCTGGGCCGATACTCATTTCCGAGTCGAGAAGCGCAGCGATGGTTCCATCGTTGAATCTGGGGTCGAAAAGCTGAGCGAGGCAGCCCGCGTAGAAGAGATCGCTCGCATGCTCGCCGGGCTAGAAGAGTCAGCGAGTGCCCTAGAACACGCCTCAGAACTCCTTGCCATGCGAGGTGAAGGCTAGATTCGATGATAGGTTCGACTTCCATGAGCCAAAAAGAGTCAAGCCATGGACATGTCACAAAACATATCTTCGTCACAGGTGGAGTCGCCTCAAGTTTAGGTAAAGGCCTCACCGCCTCAAGTCTTGGCCGCCTTCTCGTAGCTCGCGGTATTCGCGTCACAATGCAGAAGCTCGATCCATATCTCAACGTGGATCCGGGCACCATGAACCCATTTCAACACGGTGAAGTATTCGTCACCGACGATGGGGCTGAGACTGATCTAGATATTGGCCACTATGAACGATTCCTCGATCGCAACCTTGAGGGTTCTGCAAATGTCACAACAGGTCAGGTGTACTCACGCGTGATCGCTCGCGAACGACGCGGTGAATACCTTGGGGAGACGGTTCAAGTAATCCCTCACATCACCAATGAAATTAAAGAGCGAATGCTCGGCAATGATTCGCCAGATATCGATGTTGTTATCACGGAAATTGGTGGAACGGTCGGAGATATCGAGTCACAACCTTTCCTCGAAGCAGCCCGCCAGATTCGCCAAGAAGTAGGCCGGGACAATGTCTTCTATCTCCACATCTCGTTAGTTCCATATATCGGTCCCTCTGGAGAGCTGAAAACAAAACCAACACAGCACAGCATTGCGGCTCTTCGTAGTATCGGTATTGCGCCAGATGGAATCGTTCTTCGCTGTGATCGTCCAATCCCTGAAGGAATTAAGAAGAAGATCTCACTCATGTGCGATGTTGATATCGAGGCTGTAGTTGCAGCAGTTGATGCACCTTCTATTTATGACATTCCTAAAGTTCTCAATAGCGAAGGTCTCGATTCATACATAGTCCGCCGTTTGGGCCTCGGTGGCCACGATGTTCAATGGGACGAATGGGATGCGCTCTTAGAGAAGGTCCATAATCCAAAGCATCATATTCGCGTAGGTCTTGTCGGCAAGTACATCGATCTTCCAGATGCATATCTCTCTGTCTCTGAAGCCCTTCGCGCCGGTGGTTTTGCAAATAATGCAAAGGTCGAGATCGTATGGATTCCAAGTGATAACTGTGAAACTTCAGAAGGTGCCAAAAGCCAGCTCTCATCACTAGATGCAATCTGCGTACCAGGTGGTTTCGGTATTCGTGGCATCGAAGGAAAGCTGGGTGCACTTAAATTTGCACGCGAAAATAAGATTCCTACGCTTGGACTTTGTCTCGGTTTACAGTGCATGGTCATTGAGGCAGCGCGAAACATGGCTGGAATAGCTGATGCGAGCTCTGCTGAATTCACTCCAGATTCTGGCACTCATGTCATTGCAACAATGGCAGAGCAGATGGATATCGTTGCCGGTGAGGCAGATATGGGCGGAACAATGCGCCTCGGTCTCTATCAGGCTCAATTAACGCCAGGTTCTATCGTGGCTGAGGTCTATGGTGCGACTGAGATTTCAGAACGCCACCGCCACCGCTATGAAGTGAACAATAAATATCGCGATCAGATTTCCGCATCCGGAATCAACTTCTCAGGAATTTTTGCTGAGAAAAACTTGGTGGAATTCGTTGAACTCCCGCGCGAGGTTCACCCATACTATGTGGGTACGCAAGCCCACCCTGAGCTTCGCTCACGTCCAACACGTCCACACCCATTGTTTAGCGGACTCATCGCCGCGGCAATCGCTAAGAAAGGCTAGCCATGCTTATCGGAGTTCCAAAAGAGATCAAAGTCCTTGAGGCGCGAGTTGCCCTTACTCCAGAAGGCGCATCTGAGTTCATCCGTGCTGGCCATAAGGTCGTAGTTGAAAAAGGCGCAGGACTGGGCTCTGCGATTACAGATGAGCAGTACATCGCCGCTGGAGCAACTATCGAGTCAGATGTTGAGAAGATTTGGCGAGATGCCGAGATGATCTTGAAGGT
>JBEGSV010000074.1:0-4785 GCA_041179685.1 Actinomycetota bacterium | reverse complement strand
CATGGACAAGAAGAATAGCGGAGTCGGCGTTTTAGACAAAGCCGTGGCAATCCTCGGAACGCTGGAATCAGGGCCGCACTCGCTCGCAGAGCTTGTTGCTGTGACCGGAATCGCTCGCCCTACCGCTCACCGACTCGCTGTCGCCCTTGAACACCATCGCCTTGTCACCCGTGACCTCAATGGCCGTTTCGTTCTTGGCCCCCGCTCTGCCGAGCTCGCACTCGCCGCCGGTGAAGATCGCTTGATAGCCGCAGCTGGCCCCGCTCTCGCGGCGCTCCGCGATGCAACTGGCGAATCGGCTCAACTCTATAAGCGCCAGGGCGATGTCCGTCTCTGCGTCGCTGTCGCCGAGCGCTTATCTGGTCTTCGCGACTCTGTGCCCGTCGGCGCAGCGCTCACAATGCAGGCCGGTTCTGCTGCTCAGATTTTGATGGCTTGGGAGGATTCCGAGAAGATCCATCGCGGTCTTAAGAATGCGCGATTTACCGCAGCGCACCTTTCAGCAGATCGTCGCCGTGGTTGGGCGCAATCTGTTGGCGAACGTGAGGCTGGCGTTGCATCAGTCTCTGCTCCGGTACGTGGACCCAATGGAAAAGTTATAGCTGCCGTTTCAATTTCAGGCCCAATCGAGCGCCTTGGCCGCCAACCTGGTCGCCTCCACGCTGCCGCAGTTGTCGCAACTGCTGAACGTCTATCAGAGCACTTGAAGCAGGGTAAGTAAGCTTTAAACTCTCGCCCTATGAAGAGAGTTGCACGGTGGACAATTCCTGTCCTACTTTCAGCCCTCATCCCCCTCTCTGCGAATACTGCCCAGGCCGCAGTGAGCACCGGCGTCGGTGTGACCTCCAATGGCTTGGTGATGTATTTCGACCCCGCTAACCCACTGGCGTATAACAGTGGCAAACTGCGAGATCTCTCTGGTAATGGGTATGACGCCACATTTAACAAAGTTGGATCTTGGCCAGGCGAGGAAACTTCACGCGGAAAGTATCTGGGGTTTGATGGCGCCGGTGGCTACATTGATGTCGACAACAACCTCAGTGGAATCAGCTGGAGCAGTGGGGTGAGTATTTCCTTCTACGCCAATTTTGGTGGTGGTGCGGGAAATTTCGAGCGAATCATGGATTTTGGAAATAACTTCGAAGCAGACAACATCGTTGTGGGGAGACACGGTACCTCTAGCGCCATCTTCGCTGAGGTTTTTGAAGGAAATGTGGGCGGACAATGCGTCAGCGACAGTGGTGCAATCGGTAATGGCGCATGGGACTTTTGGACTGTTACCTTCGATGGAAGTAATTGCAAAATCTACAAGAACAATTCGTTGATCAAGACAGTGGCAAATACCAAGAAACCGAGATCTGGTGTCGTTCGAAATAACGCATACATTGGTAAGAGCAATTGGAATGATGCAGCCTTTGAAGGTGGAATAAGCGATCTTGCGATTTACAACAGGATACTTACCAGCGCTGAGATGACTCAGAATTACAATGCTAGTACCGACTACACCGTACCTACCGTCTCCGGCGGCGCTAGCGCGGTAAACGAAAATCAGGACCTCGCTGCAACAATCTTCTTTGACCAGTTTGGATCGACGCTCTCGATTATCGGTGGAAATGATTCAGATAAAGTCTCAATATCTTCTAGTGGTTATGTCTCTTTCATCCCTAATCCAAATTATCCAAATTACGAATCCCCCACGGATTTTGGTGCTGATCGAAGATATGACTTTGTAGTCAGAGTCATTGACCCCAGTGGTAATTACACGGATTACACGACTTATGTCACGATATCAAATGTCAATGAGAGCGCAACGTTGAGCACGCCTTCCCTAAGTGCTACTCCGAGTAAAGGTGTGCCGGTAACGATAACCGTCACACCCGGCGGAGATACTCCAATCCCTTCAGGAAGAGTCACCTACCTCGTTGCCGGAAAACGAATCCCTGGCTGCTACAAGAAGGTTTACTCTGGCACGGGAAATTCGACCTGCATTTGGAAGCCAGCCGCACAGGGCTTCCGAGAAATAACCGTCACATTTACCCCAACAAGCAATACCTATAGTGCGGCAACTTCAAAGAGGACGCTTTTAATTTTTAAGCGCACGACTAATCGTTAAATTCGGTACCGATTCCAAGCTCGCGCATCACACGTGCAATGACAGGAAATCCAAAACCTTTTCGCTGTAATAGCGATTGAATGCGACGGATCTGCACTTCAGGTTCAAGGCGTGACATTGTTGAGTACTTCTTCATCGCAAGTTCAAATGCGGATTGGTATTCAGCATCGTCATCGATTGAATCTAGGGCATGGTTGATCTCTTCTTGAGTGACGCCCTTCTGGCGAAGTTCGGTCGCAATGACGCGCTTGGAGATCTTCTTATGGTTGTGGCGTGATGTAGCCCAAGCGAGTGCAAACTCTTGGTCATTAACGAGGCCAGCCTCTTGCAGCCGGAAGATTGTCGCCTGTGCGACCTGATCTTCAACGCCCCGGGTCTTGAGATGAGCGAGAAGCTCGCCCTTACTTTTCGCACGTGCAACCAGCGCATTAAGCGCAATTGCATAAGCTACTTCGTAAGGGTCTGAGCCCTCGCCTCTCTCAACCTTTGCGTATTGCAGAGAAATTAGAAATCAACCTCTGCTACTGCCTCATCGATCTCAGCGATAAGCGCTGCATCGACCTCTACCGGTACAAAGCTTGCGCGAATCTTGTTCTCGATATCGTTTGCAAGATCTGGGTTATCGAGGAGGAAGTTACGTGAGTTCTCTTTACCCTGACCAAGCTGATCGCCTTCATAGGTATACCAAGCGCCAGACTTCTTTACGATACCGAGATCAACGCCCATATCAAGGAGTGAACCTTCGCGTGAGATACCTGTGCCATAGATGATGTCGAACTCAGCCTGCTTGAAAGGTGGCGCCATCTTATTCTTGACGACCTTGACGCGGGTACGGTTACCGACGGACTCTTGCCCATCCTTAAGCGTTTCGATTCGACGGATATCGAGGCGAACAGAGGCGTAGAACTTAAGCGCCTTTCCACCTGTTGTTGTCTCAGGAGAACCGAAGAAGACACCAATCTTGTCGCGAAGCTGGTTGATGAAGATTGCTGTTGTCTTTGATTGGTGAAGTGCACCAGTGATCTTACGAAGCGCCTGTGACATCAAACGTGCCTGGAGACCCATATGTGAATCACCCATCTCGCCCTCAATTTCTGCGCGAGGAACAAGGGCTGCAACAGAGTCAACGACTACGAGATCGAGTGCGCCAGAGTGAACCAACATATCCATGATCTCAAGTGCTTGTTCACCGGTATCTGGCTGTGAAACGAGAAGTGCATCGATATCGACGCCGAGCTTCTTTGCATATTCGGCATCGAATGCATGCTCCGCATCGATAAAGGCGCAGATTCCGCCGAGCTTCTGAGCCGATGCAATTGCATGAAGAGTAAGTGTTGTCTTACCTGAAGATTCTGGTCCGTAGATTTCTACGATACGACCACGTGGAAGTCCGCCGATGCCGAGCGCCATATCGAGTGCAACAGAGCCTGTTGGGATTACCTCGATAACCTGTGCTTGCTTATCTGACATCTTGATAACTGCGCCCTTACCAAACTGACGTTCGATTTGAGCGAGGGCGGTGTCGAGCGCCTTGTGGCGATCGGATGATGCTTTTTCATCGGCTTTACTTGGCTTTTCAGCTGCCATGAGCTTTTCTCCTTTTAATCGAACGTTGAGGGCTAATCCCCCACCGTTGGGTGGCCCAGAAGGTACGGAAGCTTCGACGACGGCCCTGAGCGTTATAGAGACGCTGTGGGCGGAGGTTGAGACCGCTCTGGTTGTGCATAGCCATTGCTGGCCACGGATTAAGGGTAGTCGAACATCTGTTCGAATACCACTTAAGACACACCGGGAATCTAACGGCCAGCACCGACAAATGAGCTCAACCCCCAGCCATACTCACGCCGTGCTCATACTCCTGCCGCCCTCTGAGAAGAAGGCTGAGACCACCAAGGCGACGCCTGCGATGGCGGTCTATACCGGGGTCCTCTATCAAGCCCTCGGCTGGTCCACCCTTTCACCTGCCGCACGAAAACGCGGTGAGAGCGCAGTAGCGATCATCAGCGCCAAGTATGGAGTTGTGCGCCCATCGACAAAGATCGAGAGTTATAAAGAGAAGATCAATAACAAGGCCATGGCACCGATTGTCGAGCAGGCGCTGCAGGGAATAAAGACTCCACTGATTGTCGATTGCAGATCATCGACATATAAGACTGTCTGGAAGCCACCGGTAGATATCACCGTTGAGATCAAAGTTTCGACAGTTGTTGATGGGGTGCGCACCGTTGTGACGCATATGTCGAAGAAGACTCGCGGAGAGATAACGCGATGGCTACTTCAATCGCGTTCAATCGCAAAGAGCCCCGAAGATCTCTATGCGATTGTCTCTGAAAAATATCCATGTGCACTGACACCATCTGATGGCGTCAATCCATGGGTATTGGAAGTTATCGCTGTTTAGCAGTTTCCGCTGGGCACTGCTTACAGACAGCGCGCCAAATCTCATCTGCTTCTAGCCCGGCTTTGAGAGCCTCATTAACAGTCATGCTACTGAGTTCACTGATTGCAATATCTTGTGAGAAAGACGGAGCCCATGCCTCACCAAAAGAGAGAACTAGCCGCTCTCGAAGATCTGAGATTCGCATTAATTAAAAGAGAGTATCTGTCGCTAAGTGCGCAGCTTGCTCGCGTGATTGTTCTGCTGTGATTGGTTGCATAACCTGACCCAATAA
>JBEGSV010000073.1:0-29352 GCA_041179685.1 Actinomycetota bacterium | reverse complement strand
TCTTGTAGATGGCAATGAGCTGTCGCACACGTAGGGCGAAGAGACCAACGGCGACGATTGTCAGAAGATATGAGAGTGCGGCTATTACGAACATAACCGCAAGGGTAAACCTACTGGCTAGTTAAATTGAAGAGTTGGTGAGTGATTTAGGCTAATTGAATTGGATTAGCGCCACTTTGTCGCGAGGCTGAATCCAACCGCGATAAAGCTAAATCCGATGATCATGTTCCATGCACCGATACCCGAGATTGGGTAGACAGTCTGGCTTACATAGAAGATAACGATCCAGATAAGGCCGATGAGGAAATTAGCGACCATGACAGGAGCAAGCCATGCTGGGCTCTCAGTTGGCGCGGTCTCTACAGCGTGAACCTGCTCTTCGTGAGCGTGCTGAGCTTGAACCTTCTTACGCAATTTCGACTTTGGCATAGGGCATAGATTACAGGACAATTCAGGGGTGGCCCGCATCCTTGTCGTCGATAACTACGACTCCTTCGTCTTCAATATTGTGCAGTACCTCGCGCAGTTGGGCGCTGAGTGCACAGTGGTTCGTAACGATCAGGTCGAGGCAGCCGAGGCAGCTAAGTACGACGGAGTTCTTATTAGCCCAGGACCTGGAACGCCAGATAAGGCGGGGGTCTCGATTGCGATGATTAAGTACTGCGCCGAGCACTCGATTCCACTATTCGGAGTATGTCTTGGCCACCAAGCAATCGGTGAAGCTTTCGGTGCAACGGTTTCTCGCGCACCCGAGTTACTCCATGGAAAAACTTCAATCGTTCACCATAACGGTAAGGGCGTGATGACAAATCTTCCATCGCCATTTACTGCAACGCGATATCACTCATTAGCGGTTGAGGCAGACACCGTTTCAGATGTTTTAGAGGTAACAAGTAAGACTGACTCTGGCGTGATCATGTCGCTTCGCCATAAGAGTTTGCCGATAGAGGGAGTTCAGTTCCATCCGGAGTCTGTCTTAACTGAGCATGGCCATAAGATGCTTGCAAATTTCTTGGCGCAATGTGGCGATGCTAGTGCGCTCGCTAAAGCTGAAGGGCTATCTCCGGTAATCAATCGTTAAGAGGCAAAGCCCGAGGGCTTCTAACTTTTGAGAATTAAGGCTGTTTATTGATTGTAATTGTTACCGAGTTACCAATTGTCTGCGTTGTTCCTGCATCAGGTGCTTGGCGGATTACAACTCCCAATGGCTGAGCTGCATCGAAATCATAAAATTCTTTAATCAAGAATCCAGCTTGAATCAGAGTTGTCTTCGCTTGAATTGCTTCAACGCCAACGAGTGAAGGAACAGTTACTTCACCGCTTGCAATCGTCAAGATAACACCACTACCTGCAGTGGTGATAGAGCCAACTGGTGGAGAGACATCGAGAACTGTTCCTTGAGGCTGATCTGATGGAGCAGCAATAGTTTGTGAAACGGTAAGACCGACGGCAGTCAGCGCTGCACGTGCATCAATGAGAGCCATTCCGACAAGATCATCCGGGACGATTGCATCTCCTGGTCCATCAGAGATTGTTAGGACAATTGCAGAACCAAGAGGTGCACTTGTTGTTGCAAGTGGGCTTTGACTTGCGATTCGATCCTTTGGAATAGATCCATCGTGAGCTCGCTTAATTGTGATGACATATCCCGTCAGAAGTTCTCGCGCCTGTGCCTCAGATAAGCCCACAACATTGGGAATAAGAGGTCCATTGTTCTGATTACCACTGAGCAAGAAGCCAGTAATAGAGAGAGCTATCGCGGCGAGAAATGAACCTCCATAGAGAAGTGCGCTACGGCGGGTGAAGAATGGCTTTGTAGCGATCTTTGTTGTGACCGCTTGGCCTTGATGGACCTTGAGCAAATCATCGAGCATTGATTGTGCGCTCTGATATCGATCTTCTGCTCTCTTTGAGAGTGCAACCTTAAGGATCGTATCTACATCAGCAGGAAGATCACCTTGAATCGCCTTTGCAGATGGAACTTCGCCAGATACATGCTGATACGCGATCGAAACCGGTGTCTCACCACTAAATGGAGGTTGTCCGGTAAGAAGTTCAAAGAGAAGACATCCCGTTGAATAAATATCACTTCTCGCATCGGCCACGTCACCCACTGCCTGCTCTGGTGAGAGATATTGCGCGGTGCCGATGACATTCCAGGTGCTGGTCAATGTTGCACCGAGATCATCCATCGCTCGTGCGATTCCAAAGTCCATCACCTTTACATCGCCATTGCTTGCAATCATCACGTTGGCGGGCTTGATATCGCGGTGAACGATATTTCTCTGATGTGAATATTGAAGTGCGGCGAGAACTTGTTCAACAATTCTGAGTGCATCATCAAGGGATACTCGCTCACCTTGATGAATCAGTGAACGAAGTGTGTCTCCAGTGACGAGCTCCATGACGATATATGGAGCTGGTTCTTCACCAGAGTCATAGACAGCAACAATTCCTGGATGATTTAAACCTGCAGCAGCTTTCGCCTCTTTGCGAAAACGTGTGACGAATGCGGGATCCTTTGCCAGATCACTACGAAGAATCTTTACCGCTACTTGTCGTGATAACCGCTGGTCTTGAGCAATGTAGACATCGGCCATTCCGCCGGTGCCGATCATCTCGCCTAATAAGTAGCGATCACCTAGGAGCGTGGACATCATTTAGCAGCTCCTAAGAAGGTAAGGGGTTCTTGAATATCGTTAGCGAGAACATCGGCAACAATAACGGTCACATTGTCTGGTGCACCATTTATATAAGAGGCATCGACAAGCGCGTCGACCGCTGCGCCACGAGCCTTGCTTTTTAGGATCGATTTGATCTCTTTATCGCTCAAAACCGCTGTTAATCCATCGCTACAGAGAAGAAAGCGGTCATCTGCCTTTACCTCGTAAATAGAGAGCGACGGCTCATTGCGGCCATCTCCCATCAATACCTGGGTTAAGACAGATCGCTGTGGGTGAGTTGCGATATCTGCCTCTGTGATGCTGCCCTGATCGAGCAGTTCTTGAATCACAGTGTGATCAGTACTTAATTGTTCAAAGGTATTTCCACGTAAACGATAGATGCGAGAGTCGCCTACATGCAGCGCAGCAACTCTGCTTTCCTTGAGAAAGAGTGCAGAGAGCGTTGTTCCCATTCCTGCCAGCGCGGGATTTTCTTGGGAATACTCAGAGATGCTCTTATCAATATTAATGAGTGAAGTCGAGAAGAGATCATCTGCAGAGTCAAGATCAATATCTTTCTCGGTGAAGATTTCGGAATCTTTGGCAAGTGTTGTTATTGCAATTCTTGATGCAACTTCCCCTGCTGCATGTCCACCCATTCCATCTGCAACTGCGATTAGAGATCGAGATGTCAGAGCTGAATCTTCATTTCCGGCACGCACAAGACCGACGGCAGATTTACCTGCAGTGGCGAAGAAGAGTGCGCTCATATGCTCATGATAAGGGGAGTATGCGTAATCTTCTAAGGCCTTGCTACCCTCACCCTTATGCTCATCTACGCACATAGAGGCGCAAGCGCCGACTATCCAGAGATGACCGATCTCGCCTATGAGGCTGCGGTTGCGCAAGGTGCCGATGGCTTCGAATGCGATCTCCGCTTAAGTCGAGATGAAGTTCCCGTTCTCTGGCATAACGCATCGATGCTCGAGCGCGCCGGTAACCGCGGCCTCATTGCAGAGATGAACTTTGCAGAGATTAAACGCGCATATCCGCAGATTCTCACCCTCGATGATTTTCTCGATATTGCAATCTCGCACCAGAAGAACGTTCTGATTGAAACTAAACATCCAGTCATTAGTGGCAATAAGGTTGAAGAGATTCTTCTGGAGAAAATCAAAAATCGAAGAGTCTTAGAGCGGATTGACCTCTCAGTGATGTCATTTAGTTGGGGCGCTATCGAAAAGATAAAGCGGATAAATTCGCATATTCCAACAACCTTCCTCATGAGCCATAAGACTTTATGGCCACAGGTGAGATTCTCATCAGCTACAGCAATCGGACCAGGAATCAATGAGGTGCGCAATAACCCCGTTCTCATCTCGAAGATTAAGAAACTTGGTAAATCGGTCGCTGTTTGGACGGTAGATCGTGGCGACGATATAGAACTCTGCAAGGAATTAGGCGTAGATATTCTGATTACAAATACGCCGGCGCATGCACGTTCATTCCTTTAGTACCCTTAGCCAATGCATACATACGCCTACTTGGGTCCTGCGGGTACCTTTACAGAGGCGGCGCTGAAGAAAATTTGCGCAGTTGGCGATCTTCGAAACCCATATATCAATGTCACTGCGGCTCTCGATGCGGTGCGAGCAGGTGAAGCAGATTTTGCACTAGTGCCCATTGAGAATTCTGTTGAAGGTGTGGTTGCACGTACTCTCGATGAGTTGGCAACCGGCGAAGCGTTAACAATCGCCGCAGAGATAACTCTTCCCGTTACCTTCGATCTCATGGTTAAAACCGGCACTACAGATATCAAACGAATCGGCACACACCCCCATGCAGAGTCTCAATGCCGCGTCTACCTATCTACACATTTTCCTGATGCGGTGATCTTCCCAACAAACTCAACTGCCGCTGCAGCAGAACTCGTTGCAAAGGGTGAGCTCGATGCCGCTATTGCTTCCTCTGCGGCCGCAGAGAACTTTGGCCTCAAGGTTATTGCTGAAAATATCGGTGACAATCAAGTTGCGGTTACACGGTTTATTGCAGCTCAGAAGCCTGGCCATATTTCAGCGCCTACCGGCCACGATCGCACCTCACTCGTTGTCTATATCGATATCGACCATGCAGGCGCTTTGCTTGAGATTCTCTCTGTCTTTGCGAAATATGATGTAAACCTGACATTTATCCAGTCACGTCCGACAGGTCGCGAGCTCGGTCACTACCATTTCATCATTGATGTTGAGGGCCATATCAAAGATGAGGCGGTAGCCAAGTCGATGGAAGAGCTCCGCGCAATCTGCGACGACATTAGATTCCTAGGTTCATATCCACGAGAGGTGCGATCATGATTGATATCAAATTCCTGCGCGAAAACCCAGATGTGGTTCGCGCATCTCAAAAGGGTCGTGGCGAGAGCGTTGAACTCGTGGATCAGATTCTTGCAATCGATGAAATCAAGCGCGCCGCTATCAATGAATTCGAATTACTACGCCAAGAGCAGAATGTTCTCTCAAAGAGCGTCGGGGCTGCCAAAGGCGATGAAAAGACTGCGCTACTTGCCAATGCAAAGGAGCTTGCTGACAAGGTAAAGGCGGCTGATTCAAAGCGTTCAGAGATTGAAGAGCAGGCGAAGCAGCTTGTGATGCAACTTTCAAACTTACTTGATACTGAAGCACCAATTGGCGGCGAAGAAGATTTCATCACCATCGAACATGTTGGCACTCCACGCGATTTCACCAAAGATGGATTCGAACCAAAGGATCACGTTGAGCTCGGTAAGTTGCTTGGTGCAATCGATACAGAGCGCGGTGCAAAGGTTGCGGGCTCACGTTCGTATTACCTCACAGGCGCAGGTGCGATGCTTGAGTTTGCACTCGTCAATTACGCAATTCAATCAGCTTTAAAGAATGGATTTACTCCCGTCATCCCACCAGTACTTGTCAATCCATCGGCGATGGAGGGCACAGGATTCTTGGGACAAGCTGCCGAGAATGTCTACCGCATCGAGAAAGATGATGTCTACCTTGTAGGAACATCTGAAGTTCCACTCGCTGCAATGCATATGGATGAGATCTTGCCAGCTGATAAGTTGCCGATGCGTTATGCCGGTTACTCATCATGTTTCCGTCGCGAAGCCGGAACATATGGAAAAGACACTCGCGGAATCATTCGTGTCCACCAATTCGACAAGGTTGAAATGTTCTCATTCTGTAAGCCAGAAGAGGCTAAAGAAGAGCATAAGCGCCTCTTACAGTGGGAGAAAGATTTCCTTAATGCGATGGAGATTCCATATCGCGTCATCGATGTTGCATCAGGTGATCTTGGATCTAGCGCAACACGTAAGTTTGATATCGAGGCCTGGATCCCAACTCAGGGTGCTTATCGCGAGGTAACAAGCACCTCTAACTGCACCGAGTATCAGGCCCGCCGACTCAATATTCGTTACAAAGATGCAGATGGCACAAAGGCAATCGCAACTCTCAATGGCACACTCGTCGCTATTCCGCGGATGATTGTGGCAATTCTTGAGAACCACCAGAATGCTGATGGAACTGTCAATGTTCCTGCTGCTCTGCAGCCATTCTTGGGTAAAGCGAAGCTCGAATTAGTATGAGTCCAGTAAGCGGCCTGCGCCCAAAATTAATTGCAACCGATCTTGATGGAACCATTGTTACTCATGATGGTGCAATTTCAGATCGCACCGTAAAGGCATTTACAAAGGCGCGCGATCTTGGCGTTGAAGTTTTCTTTGTAACAGGTCGTCCACCACGTTGGATGCCAGAGATTCGCGAAGCATTTGGTTTTGGAAGTGCAATCTGCGGTAATGGCGCGATGCTCTATGACTTGATGGGCGATAAAGTATTGGAAGAGTGGTTGATCGAAATCCCTGAACAATTTGAAACTGTTACACGATTGCGTCGATCAATCCCTGAAGTTTCATTCGCTGTTGAGTCACATAATTATTTTCATCGCGAGAAGGCGTACATCCCTCGCTGGGATGTCGGTCTCGACAATGTTGGTGTTCATGCAATTGAAGAGATCATCAAGGCTCCTGCGCTCAAGATGCTTGCACGCTGTTCGCAACAGAATCTCTCTTCAGATGAGATGCTTGCAATAGCTTCAAAGGAACTTGATGGTTTGGTAACAGTTACCCACTCCAACCCTCATGATTCACTCCTTGAAATTTCAGCCCTCGGTGTCTCAAAGGGAGCAACGCTTGCTCGTATGGCAGAGCGCCTTGGCATCACCGCAGATGAGTGCGTGACCTTTGGCGACAACCCCAACGACTTTTCGATGCTCGCCTGGGCGGGGCGTTCTTATGCGATGGCATCTGGCCACCCTGATGGAGCCAAATATGCCAAGAGCATCGCTGGGCCATGCGAAGATGATGGCGTCGCGATTGCCATCGAGGCCCTGCTCGATCTGCCCGCTCTCTAATTTTTCAAAAGTAGCCTCCCTCTAGTAGCCTCTCCCACGGAGGACTCGCATAGCGGCCGAGTGCACCGGTCTTGAAAACCGGCAGGTGAAAGCCTCGTGGGTTCAAATCCCACGTCCTCCGCGCTAAACGAAGCCCGTCTGCATGCACTGCAGGCGGGTTTCGTGCATTCGTAAGCGTTGTGGCTGACTTCATAACCCGTACGCGGGCTTCTCCCTAGATAGTTGGCGCCAAGAAGCGCACACTTACACCTATTGAAAAGAGGCCAACGGTGGTCTCGTGGGGGAGTCGCAATGTCCGGAGTTTTTTCTCCAACTCGCGCCAAGATTAAAGAGCGCACACTCAGAACAGATAAGTGGTGGTTAGAGCCTGCAATTACCTTTGGCGTGCTCTTCTCATTCGTAATTTACGCAACCTTCCGTGCATTCGAAGGTGCAAATTACTTTGTTGAGCCACTGATCTCACCTTTCTATTCACCATGTTTATCTGAAGCATGTGTTGAAGGATCGAAGCTCTTTGGTTGGGCGCCAGTAAGTGCAGAGATTCTTGGTTTCGCACTTTCACCAGCGTTGATCATCTTGATCTTCCCACTTGGTTTCCGCATGACTTGTTACTACTACCGCAAGGCTTACTACCGTGCATTCTGGTTATCACCACCAGCATGCGCAGTTGCAGAGCCACACACCAAGTACACCGGTGAAACACGTGCACCTCTAATCTTGCAGAACGCACACCGTTGGTTCTTCTACGCAGGTCTTGTCTTTAACGTTTTCCTTACATACGACGCAGTTCTTGCATTTAAGAATGAACATGGCGAGTGGGGACACATGAGCGTTGGAACTCTCGTGCTTCTTGCGAGCTCATCACTTCTCTGGTTCTACTCACTTTCATGCCACACATGCCGCCATACAGTTGGTGGACGTCTGAAGCACTTCTCAAAGCATCCAGTTCGCTACAAGTTGTGGTCAGTGGTTTCAGTGCTCAATACCAAGCACCAGCAGTTCGCTTGGTTCTCGCTTGCCGCAGTTGCATTTGCAGACATTTATGTCCGCCAAGTTGCAACTGGCGCCTGGACAAACTTCTACTTCTTCTAACACTAGGTTCACAAGGGACTATATAAATGCCACAGAATCTTCAGAAACTTAAGTACGACGTAGTTATCGTCGGTGCAGGTGGAGCAGGTCTTCGCGCTGCAGTAGAAGCACGTGAAGCTGGTCTTCGCGTAGCAATCATCTGTAAGTCACTATTCGGTAAGGCCCACACTGTTATGGCAGAAGGTGGCGCTGCAGCGTCAATGGGAAATGCCAATAGCAATGACAATTGGATGGTTCACTTCCGCGACACAATGCGCGGCGGAAAGTTCCTCAACCACTATCGCATGGCAGAACTTCATGCGAAGGAGTCACCAGATCGCATCTGGGAGCTCGAGATGTGGGGTGCGCTCTTTGATCGCACTAAGGAAGGAAAGATTTCACAACGTAACTTCGGTGGACATGAATATCCACGCCTTGCACACGTTGGTGACCGCACAGGTCTAGAACTCATCCGCACAATGCAGCAGAAGATTGTTGCGTTACAGCAGAAGGATGGTCGCGAAACTGGCGACATGGAAGCAAACCTCAAGGTCTATGCAGAATTCACAGTAACCGAAATTCTTAAGGAGAATGGAAAAGTTGCTGGCGTTTACGGATACTTCCGCGAAAACGGCGATGAAGTTCTCTTCGAAGCACCTGCAGTTGTTATTGCAACTGGTGGTGTTGGTAAAGCATTTAAGATCACTTCAAACTCTTGGGAAGGCACTGGCGATGGCCATGCGCTTGCACTCAAGGCTGGCGCGAACCTTAAAGACATGGAGTTCTTACAGTTCCACCCAACAGGAATGGTCTGGCCGCCATCAGTACGCGGAATTCTCGTAACTGAATCTGTTCGCGGCGAAGGCGGAGTCCTCACCAACAATAAGGGTGAGCGATTTATGTTTAATTACATCCCAGATGTATTTAAGGATAAGTACGCAACAACTGAAGAAGAAGCAGATCGTTGGTATACAGATCAGGACAACAACCGTCGTCCACCAGAGCTTCTTCCTCGCGATGAAGTTGCGCGCGCAATCAACGCTGAAGTTAAGGCTGGCCGCGGAACTGAACATGGTGGTGTTTACCTCGATGTTTCAAAGCGACTTTCAGCAGAAGTTATTAAGAAGCGTCTTCCATCTATGTGGCACCAGTTCTATGAACTTGCTGGCGTAGACATCACCAAGGAGCCAATGGAAGTTGGCCCAACATGTCACTACGTTATGGGTGGAGTAGATGTAGAACCAGATACAGCTGCAGCGATTGGAGTTCCAGGACTCTTCGCAGCAGGTGAAGTTGCCGGCGGAATGCACGGCTCAAACCGCCTCGGTGGTAACTCACTCTCCGACCTTCTTGTCTTCGGTCGTCGCGCAGGTGGCGCAGCAGCTGAATATGCAAAGGCAAACGGCGCCAATCCAGTCTCTGATAGCACTATCAATGCCGCAGCAGCTCGCATCGAAGCGCCATTTAAGAACTCTGGTGGCGAGAATGCGTACTCATTGCACGCTGAGCTTCAGGAAGTTACTCATAACTTGGTTGGAATCATCCGTACCGGTTCTGAAATCAAGGAAGCGATTGCAAAGATCGCTGATATCCGTGCACGTAGCCAGAAGGTAAGCGTTGCTGGAGATCGTAAGTTCAACCCAGGTTTCCACTTGGCTTTCGACCTCGACAATATGTTGTTGGTTGCAGAGTCAACGGCGAAGTCAGCAATCTTGCGTGAAGAATCTCGCGGTGGTCACACTCGCGATGACTTCCCAGGAATGAGCAACACCTGGCGCCAGGTTAACCACATCGCTAGCTTTAATGGAAGCGAAGTAACAGTGGCAGCACGTCCATTGCCGCCACTACCTAAGGAGCTCTTCGATCTCTTTGATGTTCACGAGTTGGAGAAATACATGACACCGGAAGAAATTGCGAAAGGCGGTTCAAACTAATGACACGCAAACTCAATCTTCGTATCTGGCGTGGTGATTCAACTGATGGAGGACTTAAGGACGTTGTCGTCGATGTGAATGAGGGCGAAGTTGTTCTCGACGTAATTCACCGTGTGCAAGCAACCCAGATGGGTGACCTCGCAGTTCGTTGGAACTGTAAGGCTGGTAAGTGTGGATCTTGTTCTATGGAGATCAACGGAAAGCCACGTCTTGCATGCATGACACAGGTTGCATCATTCGATGAGGACGAGACGATCACCGTCACGCCACTTCGCGCATTCCCAATCATTAAGGACCTCGTTACCGACGTCTCCTTCAACTATAAGAAGGCGATGGAAGTTCCAGCGTATGAGCACCCAGCAGAGCTCGCACCAGGTGAAGCACGCATGGAGCAGGTGGACGTTGAGCGTTCACAGGAGTTCCGTAAGTGCATCGAGTGCTTCCTCTGCCAGAACACATGTCACGTAATCCGCGACCACGAAGAGAATAAGAAGTCATTTGCTGGCCCACGATTCTTTATTCGTATCGCAGAACTTGATATGCACCCATTGGATCGCATCAAGAACCGTAAGCGCACCGCACAGGAAGAGCATGGCCTCGGGATGTGTAACATCACAAAGTGCTGTACTGAGGTATGCCCTGAGCACATCAAGATCACCGATAACGCGATCATTCCTATGAAGGAGCGCGTAGTCGATATTAAGTATGACCCAGCACGTATGTTCAGTGGTCTGCTTCGCCGCGAAAAGCGCGACTAAGCCATGAATCTATTAATCCGTTGGGCCGTTCTCGCCTTTGCGATGTGGATTGCAACGCTCGCCGTTCCTGGAATCACAGTCAACGGCGGCTTTGCTACCTATCTCTGGGTTGCGCTGCTCTTCGGATTAATTAATTCAATCTTTGGATCACTGATTAAAGTTCTTACCTTTCCAGTTTCTATTGTGACATTTGGGCTCTTTCTCTTTGTCGTAAATGCCGCCATGTTGTCGTTGACCGCGCGTTGGTCAGAGAAGCTAGATGTCACTGGATTTTGGTCAGCGCTCTTCGCATCCTTGATTGTCAGTGCAATTACAACAATCTTTAAAGCAAGTAAGAAGCGGGCATTTCTCTGAAAGCGGTATTACTTGTAAGCGCAGGGGGAGTCCTAGGCTCCCTTTTTCGCTATTCGTTAGGCGTGGCATTACCAAGCAATTCCTATGGAAATCTCGCCGCAAATATCATTGCATCAGCCTTTGCCGCACATATTTTGGTCTTAATGGAGCGACGCGGTCTTACCGCCCTTCGATATTTTCTATTACCTGGCTTCTGTGGTGGTCTGGGAACATTCTCTGCTGTGACTTTTGAAGCTGTGACACCCCATGAAGGTGGATTTACTTTTCTCGCACTCAATATTGTTTTGAGCTTCGCAGCAGTCGCAATTTCACTTCCGCTTTCACGCAAGTGGATTCCAGGGCGATGAAGACCGCGCTATTAGTTGCAATGGGTTCGGCCATGGGTGCGCCAGCTCGTTTCTTAGTGGATCAATACTTTAAGAAATTCACAGATCACCCGGTTGGCACATTTGTTGTCAATATTGTTGGGTCATTCTTTATCGGCCTCACCTTTGCTAGTGCCGAGCACTGGCATGATTTCATCGCAATAGGTTTCGCCGGTTCATTTACGACTTGGTCGACCTTTATGTTGGATCTCTATCTTGGAATTCGATTAAAGAAGAACTACGCTGTAATCATCAACTTTGCAGCCTCAATCACCTTCGGATTGCTCGCTGCTTGGCTAGGTGTATCGCTAGTTAATTAACGAAGAATCGACTTCATCCACTTTTCAATTGCATCGGGGTGGCGCGGAATCTCCTCGGAAAGATTGCGACATCCATCTTCGGTGACGACGATGTCATCTTCAATACGAATTCCAATCCCGCGATATTCAGGTGCAAATAGCTCATCATCAGGCTGGATATAGAGTCCTGGCTCAACGGTAAGAACCATGCCTACTTCAAGCTCTTTATCGAGGTAATTCTCTTTGCGGGCATGTGCGCAGTCGTGTACATCGATACCGAGGTGATGGCTTACCCCATGCAGAGTCCAACGACGATGCAGACCAATCTCTGGCTTCATTGATTCTTCCGCAGATACGGTGAGAACACCCATATCTGCAAGTCCCTTAGCAAGCACCTCTTGGCATGCGCGGTTAATCTCTGAGAACTTCACGCCCGGCTTAATTGCAGCAAAGCCAGCTAATTGTGACTCGTAGACAAGCATGTACAGAGCGCGTTGTGCTGGTGTGAACTTTCCAGAGACTGGCAATGTGCGGGTGATATCTGCAGTGTAGAAAGATTCGACTTCCACGCCAGCATCAACAAGAACGAGCTGACCTGGATGAACATCACCATCGTTGCGAATCCAGTGCAAGACACATGCATGTGCACCGGCGCCAACAATTGTGTTGTATCCGAGATCGTTTCCTAGAACGCGTGCTCGGCCATAGAAGGCAGCTTCCAGAACACGCTCGCCACGCGGTGTTGCAACAGCTGCTGGCATGACGGAGATGACATCGTTAAAGCCAAGCGCCGAAGCGTCGACTGCCTTCTGCATCTCACGAATTTCATATTCATCTTTGACAAGACGTTGTTCAGAGGTAAATATCTGGAACTCTGCTTCGCGTTCATTCTTCTTTACTGCGCTATCGACGAGTGGATCTTCACCGCGGATGATAAGAGTCTCTTTGCCATCGTTCAGGAGCGCTTCAAGATCTGTAACAAGACGAGTATCAATTTGGTAACAGGCTTTTGCTTCTGCAAGTGTGAAGCGACGCCCCACCCAGAGTTCGCCGTACTTGGCATCGCGATAGAAAGCATCAGTGTCGCGGGTAGAACGTGGATGGATGTAGAGATAAGTGAGGTGTCCACCTTCAGTTGGCTCCATTACAAGTACTGCATCAGCTGTCGCATCTGCCCCTTGGACGCCGCTGTAATACGCGAAGGCGCTATGTGGGCGGTATTGATAATCAGTGTCATTGGCGCGAACTTTGTAACCACCTGCAGGAAGAACCAAACGAGCGCCAGGGAAGGCAGCCGATAGAACTTGTCGGCGAGCAAATGCATATGTCACAACTTCGAGCGGTTGAAGGTCGTCGTAATCGGAAGGCGACCATCCTGATCGCATGAATTCTGCAAAGAGTTCAGATGGGGCCTGATCGTGGACCCGCTTAGCCTTTTCGCTTACTTCTGCATTCTCATTGTTATTCACGCTCATGAGGCAAGATTACGCGGTTTAGCAATAATTAGAAGAGGCGGTAAACTCTCGCCTGCAACTCGGAGACGTCGCATAGCCCGGTCGAGTGCGCCTCACTGCTAACGAGGTAAGGGGTTAAACCCTTCAGGAGTTCAAATCTCCTCGTCTCCGCCAAGTTTCTCATCTTCTAGGGAATAGGCTTTCGCCATGCGCTTCATAACCCCGCCTCAATTCGACCTTACCTACGACGATGTCTTTATGGCTCCAAGTAGTTCTGAGATCTCAAGTCGCATGGAGGTCGATCTCGATACAACTGACGGTTCCGGTACCACAATTCCATTGGTTGTCGCGAACATGACCGCAATCGCTGGTCGCCGTATGGCAGAGACCGTTGCACGTCGCGGTGGCTTAGTCGTGATTCCGCAAGATATCCCACTCAATATCGTTGAAGATGTCATCGCTTCCGTGAAGGCTGCACATTCATTCTTTGAAACACCAATTACTTTGACGCCTACACAGACAGTTGCTGACGCGGCTAGCTTGATCAATAAGCGTGCTCACGGTGCCATCGTTGTTGTTGAGGGCAGGAAGCCAGTTGGAATCATTACCGAAGACGATCTTCAGAGCGTTGATCGCTTCACCCAATTAGGCCAGGTCATGACAGCCGAACTGACAACAATGCCTGACACACTTGATCCACGCCAGGCCTTTGATTTTCTTAATGAGAAGGTGCGCACAGTTGCTCCGGTTGTCTCTTCAAAAGGCGAACTGGTTGGAATCGTTACTCGTACTGGCGCCCTTCGTGCGACCCTTTACAAGCCAGCACTCGATGCCAAGGGTCGCCTTCGCATTGCGGCAGCAGTTGGAATCAATGGCGATATCGCTGAAAAAGCAAAGCAGTTAGTAGCTTTTGGAGCAGATGTCCTTGTTGTAGATACCGCGCACGGTCATCAGAAGAAGATGATTGAAGCGCTCCAAATCATCAAGAAGTTAGACCTTGGTGTGCCAATTGTTGCTGGAAACGTCGTAACTGCAGATGGTGTTCGCGATCTCATCGCAGCTGGTGCTGACATCATCAAGGTAGGCGTTGGACCAGGCGCAATGTGCACAACACGTATGCAGACCGGTGTTGGTCGCCCACAATTTTCAGCTGTCCTTGAATGTGCAGCAGAAGCGAAGAAGCATGGCAAGCACGTCTGGGCTGATGGTGGAGTCCGCCATCCACGCGATGTTGCACTCGCACTTGCAGCTGGTGCATCACAGGTCATGATTGGTTCTTGGTTTGCCGGTACATACGAGTCACCTGGAGACATGCTTCGCGATAGTGCAGGACGCCCATATAAGGAATCTTTCGGAATGGCATCAAAGCGCGCAGTTGCTGCACGTACATCACAGGAAGATGCATTTGACCGTGCCCGTAAAGCGCTCTTTGAAGAGGGAATTTCATCGTCAAAGATGTATTTAGATCCAAACCGTCCAGGTGTTGAAGATCTCATCGATGAAATTATTTCTGGATTACGTTCATCGTGCACTTATGCAGGTGCACGTTCTCTTGAAGAGTTTGCAGATCGCGCGCTCGTTGGAATTCAATCTGCATCTGGTTATGCAGAGGGCCGACCACTTAGCCAGAGCTGGCGCGGCTAGTTGCTTAAGAGGCGATAGCCAACGCCACGGACTGCGTGAAGTACCTTCACATCAGTGACTTCACGTATCTTCATTCGGATACGTGAAGCGTGGGTATCGAGCAGGTGATCGCTTGAGTATTCAAGCGATGTACCGATCGCCTCAGAAATCTGTTCGCGGGTAAATACGCGCTTTGGATTTGAGATTAATAGATGCAAGAAGTCATACTCGGTGCGAGTGAGGTCGATTCGCTTTCCATCAATCATCAGATCACGAGTATCGGTGTTAAGCGATAGTGGGCCAGCGGTAATGATGGCGCCTTGTACTTTGGTCTGAGACGCGCGGTGGCGAATCTGAGTAGTTGTGCGCAGAGCGAGAATTCGAGCGCTGACCGGCTTAGTGATGTAATCATCGGCACCAGCTGCAAGGCACATCGCCTCATCCATCTCTTCTACATGGCTGGTCAACATAATGATGGGGACGGTCGAAACTTTACGAATCTCGCGGCAAACTTCAAAACCATCAGGTTGGCCAATAGAGAGATCGAGAATAATTACAGATGGTTCCTGCTTACGAAATATCTCAAGTGCTTGGGTGCCATTGGCAGCTTCAATCACTTCAAAACCTTCTGGGGTCAGAGCTGACTTCACGAAGAATCTAATATCTTCATTATCGTCCACAACTAATATCTGATCTTTACTCATGAGGCTCACTCTTGATTCTATTCGCTGCTGCGTAGAGAATTTCTAGGATGCGAGTTTTATCTGCAGGAAACTGGTTGAGTGGTACTGGATTAGCATCCAAGGATCGGGAGTACTCGACAATTTCTCTACCCTCTTCTTCGAAACCGTAGAAACCAATCGCACCACCCATTTCATGAGTGACCGCTTTGATGTTTTCCGGTGTCGACTTTTCGATTGCAACTATGGCGCGAGCAAGGACATCTCCTTGACGAGCTTGAATGAGCTTCTCTTCGCTGGAAAGGTAGGCAGGAATTTCAATAATGAAGGTTGTTCCTTTTCCGATTTCAGAGGTGACGTGAATAAAGCCATTGTGACGATTGACCACTTGTTGAACGATAGAAAGGCCGAGACCGGTACCCGGATATTGGCCAGAATCAGCGTTTTTCGCACGGAAAAAGCGGGTAAATAGATGGTCGATATCTTCAGCAGGTATGCCAATTCCCTGATCGGTCAGCGTCACGCGAATATTTTGGTCACCCGATGCGCTTTCGCTGGTGTCTAAGGTGATGGAGATTTCAGATCCTTCGGGACTGAACTTGATTGCATTTCCAAGTAAGTTGATGAAGATTTGGTTGAGCTGACCACTATCGCCAGCTACAAAGTAATCATCATCGGCTGTGAAGTGAACAGTAATCTTTGACTTCTCAAAAGCCGGCTTCATGATGAAGATGGAGTTATCAATCACCTCATGCATAGATACCATTGCATCAGATAGCTTTCCTTCAGCTGCATCGATGCGACTGAGCGTCAGCATACTTTCAACGAGATTGAGCAGAATTTGTGCGTTGCGATTGAGTACATCTAGATAACCAGCGAGCTCCGGGTTCGTCTCAGCAAACTTTTCGTCTTTGATGACTTCGAGATAGCCGATTATCGAAGTTAGCGGAGTTCTTAACTCGTGATTTACGGTAGAGATGAAGGCATTCTTAGCTAAGTTGAGATCTTGAAGTTCAACGACAGTTGATTGAGTTCTGCGAAGTTCAGCAATCGTGTCATCGAGGCGTTTCTGCTCAATATCAAGGGCTACACGGGCGATACGGTAATTCTTAAAGTTGGTTCGCACATTAAGGAAGAGGAATAATCCGCCGGCAATGAGAAAGATGTAGAAATAGATGAGATTGAGGCGATCGCGCTTCGCATTCTTTTCTGCTGCCGTGAGCATTTCCTTATCTACAGTTCGCTGATATGAGACCACGAGGCGGCGGGCTTCATTGAGAATTTCATCAACCACTGGAGAGACAGCCTCATTGATACTTTTATGCATACCTTCGGGGAGGATTCCAGGAACAGCTGCAGCGACTATCGCATCTGATGCTTTCAGAGCCTTCCAATAATTTGCCTGAGCTCTGCTTCCCATAGAACGACCACTGGTATCAATTACCGCCAGGCGCTGCGCGAGAATATTGCGGGCGATCTGCACTTCACGCCGTGTGGTGCCGCCATTGGCCCATTGGGCTAAACGAGTGGCATAAACCAGTGTTTCACGCTGGGTAAAGATGATTGAGGCGGCTGGAGTTTCAACATTACTCAAGATTTTTGTCTGAGCAACGTTTGTATTCGAAGAAAATATGGAAGAGAAACCGAGCCCCAGAATGGCGAGAAAAGCAACGGTACCCAATACATATTGGAATTTCGTCACTTGAAACTTCGCGATAGCGCGAAGTTGTTGATCTGCCTTCTCTGGGGTCATTGAATTACTTCACCGCAATTGAAGAGAGAGACCAGTTCCAGGCATCAAGATTCTTCGCCCAGATACTGTTATCAGCAAAGACTAGGCGGATAGGCCCACCTTGATCGTAAGGAATATCTCTGCCATTTCGCTTGATTGCAATGTAGGCATTGGCGGCAGTGAACTTAGAAGCGGTGTTGGAATAGAGATAATCATTCAGGGCGCGTGTTGCCACCTTGTCATTTCCTGAAATGCCCACTAACGCAAAGAGGCTCTTCATTGTTACAACGGTAAATGTTTGGCGCTTCTTCAAAAATGGCTCGTAGATGGAGATTGTTGTGGTCTTGAGCTTATTTAACTTGGAAGATGTGAATTGAACTTTCTTACTGCCTTTAGAGACTGTAAAGATAACCTCATTTGGCCCTGCTGGATCCACTGTTGAAGTTCCATATGGATTAGTTGTTTCGGCTGCATTTGCAGCTGATAATCCAGTTAAAGCTAGAAGTACAGATACTCCTACGGCAATTACTTTCTTCATCTTCTCTCCGATCCTCGTATTATTCGTTAAAAGGTAAATCCAAAATCTTGCGAACTTTCTCGCGGATAGTTGTTCCACGAAATGGCTTTACCACGTAAGAATTCGCTCCGATTGCAAGAGCCTGGTCTACATCATCGGTTGATGACATAGCGGTAATCATCATGACGGGGACTTCCCTAATTTTCTTATTGGATCCGGTGCGAATCTCTCTAAGAACATCGAGCCCAGACATACCTGGCATCATCACATCGAGAAGTACAAGGTCGACCGGGTTACTCTTGAGGATAGCGAGAGCATTCTCGCCATCTACCGCTGCATAGACGTGGAAACCATCGGCATTGAGTATGTGAACAATCAGTTCTCGAACGTCCTGGTTATCGTCAACGACGAGAACTTTCTGGACTTCTTGACTCATTTGTGAGCTTCTCCTCAATATTTCGTGATGGGCTAAGAGTAGGTTGCCGTGAAGTGTTAATCCATCAATAAATGCGGTTTATTTGCATTGTTGAGCCTAGGCGATGAAATTGTGAAGTTATCGTGAGGTTCAGCTCGTACCTTCACCACATGAGCAAGAACAGATCAACTGCAAAGAAAGTGCGCAATATTCTCTTTATTGCTATGGCACTCTCTGTTGCAATTGTCCCCGCAGTTCTTACCAGCAAATTCGGCTATGGCTTCTCACCTATCCTCACTGGATCTATGCAGCCAGCTGCTAACCCAGGAGATGTATTCCTTACTCGCCTCGCACCAGCAACAGCATTGAGTGTTGGTGATGTCATCGCTGTCAATAATCAAACAACAGGTGTTTATTACTCTCACCGTATCGTTGAGATTCGTGACTTTAATGGCGCACTTCGCATTATTACCAAGGGTGATGCAAATGAGAGCGCAGATCGCGATCCATTTATCGTCTCTCCTTATGCGAAAGTTTCTTTAGTTGTAAAGACAATTCCATATGTTGGTCGTCCAATGGTCTATATGAACACAGTTCAGGGTCGCCAGACCGCTGCAAGCTTCCTCGTGGTAGCGAATCTTCTCGGCCTCTTCGCATTTCTATTCCGCAAAAAGATTGTTGCCTCGTTGACACCAGAACGTGTCTACCGAGAGCTATATATCGAAGAACGACGCAACACAGAGCAATACCGAGAACTTATCGATAATCTGCAAGAAGCCCTTGCTATCGAGAGAGAGAACAAAGAGAAGGTAGGGAGCAACTCATGAATCCAATGACATCAGCGCTATCTAAAGGCGCGGGGAGCGTTGCACTCAAGATCACAATCGTTGTCGCTGCAGCTGTAGGCGGAGCAGGAATGGTTGCCTCCAACGTATTTGCAGCGCTGACTGCAACGGCAACCAATACCTCTGGTGGTTCTGTGACAACAGGTACTCTCAAACTCGAATATGCAGCAGCAGGTGCTTCAGGCGGATTTGCAACGGCGATCAATGCCTTGGCGCCAGGAGATACAGTCAATCGCTATATCGATCTCTCTGTTACTGGAACTCTCGATGGCGAGACTCCAACTGTTCAACTCGCAACATCTGATTCCAACACACTGGTTAATGATGGAACAAAGGGCCTTCAAGTAACGATCTCAGCCTGTTCTGTAGCCTGGACTCAAAGTGGCGCAGGAACATGCTCTGGCACTACAACTTCAGTTCTTGCAGCTACCTCTGTGCTCGCTTTGAAGAGCAGTGCTTCTAGCATCACACTCCCAACCACTTTGGCTGCTGGCGTGAACCGCCTCAAGCTCTCAATCTCTCTTCCATCAGGAAGTGAGAACACAGTCAACGGTGTTCTTCCTGGTGGAACTGTGCAGGGATTGAACGCTTCGCTTACCTGGTCATTCATCATCCAGGAGCGCACAGCACGTAATACAAGCAGCTGATCATGAAGAAAAGATCTGCATCTCTCGTCGCCGCTGCGGTGGGCGCGTTTATACTCGCGCTCACCCAGCCACCCCTTGCCAACGCTGCTGCGCAAGCTCGAACTACCCATACAGTCTCTGCCTCTTCACGACAGTTGATTGTCTTTGCCTCAGCTACCCAGACATTTACAAATACTGGTGTTGCCCTCTCTACCGCTATCTCAAATGGAACTCCAAAGACTTTCTTTATCAATAATTCCGGAAGCATCGGGATCAACGCCTTTGCATTCATTGTTACCTTGCCCAGTAGCTCCAACGTCACTTACTTTAAGAGATGTGCTCTCAACGTTGCTTTCGTCGGAAATAACTCCTGCGCAACGGGTTCAGCAGTAACTGTTGCAATGACTCCAGGCGTCTCGACCTCATATGTACTCAGCCTTCCCGCCAACTCCTTCTATAGCTATCAAATCGTGCAAAATAAGAGCGGAACAATGGTCGTAAATACCTATGCCAACATCTCTCACGCCGTTACAGGTACAACCAACTCCTAAGCGACGGTAAACTCTTCTCCTAATAGTTTTTCGGGGAGGCGAGTATGAAGCGTTTTAAGATCGCGATTGTTGGCGCAGGTCCAGCGGGTTACTTCGCAGCTCAAGCTCTCCAGAACCTTGCCGATGAGCAGACCGCATACTCGATCGACATGATTGAACGCCTGCCAACCCCTTGGGGCTTAGTTCGCAGCGGTGTCGCACCTGATCATCCAAAGATTAAGACTGTTTCTAAGGTCTTTGAGAAGATTGCAAGTACTGAAGGCTTCCGACTCTTTGCAAATGTTGAACTTGGCTCTGACCTCACCATTGAGCAGTTGAAAGAGCGCTACGACGCAGTCGTGATTGCCACCGGTTCTGCTCGCGGCAAGAAGTTAGGGATTCCAGGAGAAGATCTTCCAGGTTCGATGTCTGCGGCAACATTTGTACCTTGGTACAACGCCCACCCAGATTTCAAAGATGAGTCAGTTGATCTCTCTTCCGAGACCGCAGTTGTTATTGGAGCCGGAAATGTAGCGATGGATGTTGCCCGCATGTTGGCGCTAGAACCATCAGAGCTTGATGCCACCGATACGGCAGATCATGCAATCGATGCCTTAAAGAAGAGCGCTATCCGTAATGTAGTCATTAGCGCGCGACGTGGTCCAGAGCATGCAGCATTTACATCGCCAGAGCTTCGCGAACTTCCAAAGCTTGAGCACACCAATGTAGTGATGAACCCTGAAGATATCTCAGCGGCAATCGAGCGTGCAGGTGATGAGATTGAGAAAGATACTAAATCAAATATCGATGCAATGACCTTGATTGCAGAGCGCGAACCAACCTCGCACGATCGCACCTTAACCTTCCAATTCTTAGCCACACCGATTGAGATTAAAGGTAATGGCAAAGTAGAAGAAGTCATCTTTCAGCGCACTGGCGGCAATCAGGCCTTCAGCATCAAGTGCGGACTTGTAGTTACCGCTATTGGATACGAAGCTCACACGCTCGATGGAATTCCATTTGAAAAGGGCAAGGTCGTTAATACCGAGGGCTTTGTCGAAGAAAATCTTTATGTTGTCGGTTGGGCCAAGCGCGGACCATCAGGTGTCATCGGAACAAATAAATCTGATGCAGCAGATGTAATGAAGCTTCTTGCATCGAAATTAACTGAGCCAAAGAATTCGGGTGATGTCACCGAGATTATTTCTCACAACAAGGTCGTGACTCAGATGCATTGGGAGCAGATCAACGCGGCAGAAGTCGCAGCGGGTGAGCCGCTCGGAAAGCCCCGTAGAAAGGCTGTTTCTCGCGAGGAACTGCTCAATTTGGGCGCACTCTAATAAGAAGGTATTATTCCGTTCCGCAAGAAAAGAAAATTAAATAAGCGTGCGTAGCTCAACGGATAGAGCATCTGACTACGGATCAGAAGGTTAGGGGTTCGAATCCCTTCGCGCGCACAAGTTAAGCCTCGGGTGCCTTTCACACCCGGGGCTTTTCTTCTTTAACTCTGACCACTCACAAGCCCCGATTTCCTTGCCCGGGGATGTGGGCAGGGGTTCAATGTGCACATGTCCAAACTCATCTGCGCCGAATGTAATTCGCGGATTCGCACCGGTGCGAACTTCTGCTCATCATGTGGAAACGCAATCGAATGGGCATCAAAAACCAAGACTTCCTCATCAAAGGTTAGTCCCTTCGTATACACCGCTTATCTACTCATTATCGCTTTAGTCGCAGCGCCGATATATGGAATTTATAGTCAAAGAGATGCAGACCTCTTCACCAAGCTACGCAATCAAGGTGTGCTCAGTTGGACTGAAGATTCAGTCAGCGAAGGAGTCGTCTCGGCTGGCCAATATGCACCCGAGCAAGCGATTACTACCGCAACGGGAAGCTGTTCTCTCTGGCTCTATGAGGATGAAGTAAGCGCAAATGCAGCTCTCGATAATTACATCAATGACAATATCGATTTTTCTGCCGCATGGACTGGTGAAGAGAAAGCAACCGGGCAGGGCGCAGTTCTTCTCACCCTCGAAGCGAACTCTTTCTGCTCAGAAGAAGCCGGCAACTTTCTCCATTGGGAACTTGAGTAAGGCCTAATTCGCAGACATACTTCTCTGACGATGTGCGATCTGAGAGAAGGACAATGAATAAGCCACGAGTTGCGGTCTCTGTCGCATTTGCATCCAATGGAATCGCTGCCGGTTCATTCATGGTGAGAATTCCGGATTTTAAAGAGAAGTTGGATATCACCAATAGCCAATTCGGATTGGCCCTTTTCATCCTAATGATTGGCGTTTTGATCTCAATTAAGAAAGCCGGTTCTCTGGCTGCGAAGTATGGAAGCCGCACCATCGCAGTCCCTGCGACAGTTGGTATGGCCGTTGCAATGTTTCTCGTTTCGCTAACAGATACCTATTTACTCTTCTCTTTGGCGCTCTTTCTCTTTGGCTTTACCCTGGCAACTCAAGATATATCTATGAATGCTCATGCAATTGCTGTCGAGCATCAATATAAAGCTCGATTTATGAGCACTTTCCACGCTATCTTCTCGATCGGTGGATTAGTCGGGGCGTTGCTAGCTGGGGTGCTCGCTCAATTTGAAGTCTCACTTATTGCGCATTCAATCGCAGTGGGAAGCGTCGTCGCGCTTTTTGCACTCTTATTGAGGAACTGGTGGCTGCCGGCCGCTGTTGATATTCACCCAATTGAAGAAGGCAAGAAGAAGATCAAGAAGCCGCGCATCTTCCTGATCCTAGGAATTCTCGGCTTCTGCGGCCAAGTGGGTGAAGGTGCAGCAGGGGATTGGGGAGGCATTCTCGCCAGAGATGAGTTCGGCGCATCTCCATTCCTCTCATCCATGCCTTACGTTGTCTTCTCGGCAACGATGGTGATCGGTCGACTCTTCGGTGATCGAATTACAACGAAATATCCTGCTGGAAGAGTTCTCTCTGCGGGCGGGTTAATCTCAGGCGGAGGATTGATCGCCGGATTACTCATCGGTGGTATTTACGGTCAGATTTTTGGATGGTTGACGTTAGGTGCTGGACTTTCGATTCTAATTCCAATTCTCTTCTCTGAATCTGGACGGATTGCCAAAGAGCAATATGCAGGAGAGATTGCACCCTCTGAAGGTGTAGCTATGGTTTCAGGCGTTGCCTACTTTGGATTTATGGCTGGCCCACCGATTATCGGATTTCTCTCAGGAGTTATCGACTTAAGGTGGGCGATGCTTTTTCCCGGAATTCTCGCTCTTATATTGGGAGTTTCGGCGCAGCGCGTTCTTAAGAATTAATATTTAAATTAATGCAGTTGTGAATCTGCAGGACCAACTTTGATTGATGTAAAAGTTACCTCAAGCCCTGCGCGCGTTGGGCTTGCTGCATGCAAGCCAGCGCGCCATTGATGTGAAGGATCTAGTGGGGCGAGACGAACTAATTTCCATTCACCATCTGATTTCGCTCGAATAGTTAACGCATCACCACTTCGGCTGATTCGAAGATGGACTTCGCGCCCCATCCATTCACTTACAGGTGCAACCGACCAATCAGATTTACCCATGGTTACGACGGCGCCAAGTTGTGGCGCACCATCTGCAAATTCGATGCCAGCCTTGATCCAATTGAGGGAATCGCTATAAATGAATAGCCCGGCCTGGTCGAATTGTTGGTTGTAATCAAGGATCCAGCTCAGCTCTATCGAACTTTCATTAGGAAAGTCATTGAGCAGTGCATGGCCGCTCTCGTGGATAAAACCATAAGAAGTTTCGCGCCAGAAATCGCTCTTTGGTGCAGTTGTAACGAGAAATTTCTCGCCACTTTTTGTTGTTGCAACTGGCGGATTTAACCACTCGCCATTCTCAAGATCTCTCTGCTCCATGAGATTCTCGATCACGGATAGAGACCGCGAAGCTTATGTGCTTCAGCTACGCGCTTAACTCCGATCATCATCGCAGACTCTCGCCACGTCAATCCTTGCTCTGTGGACATTGCCTCGACTTCACGAATTGCGCGCATTAACTGTGAATCCAAGTTCTGGTAGATCTCATCAGCATCCCAGAAGAACGCTTGCTTATCTTGGACCCACTCAAAGTAGGAGACAATCACACCTCCTGCATTTGCCAAGATATCGGGAACAACTAGAACTCCCTTATCTTTCAAAATTGCATCACCTTCAGGTGTAGTCGGAGCATTTGCACCTTCAACAACGATCTTCGCCTTAATTGTTGGAGCTGAATGCGCAGTTATCGCATCTGCCAGAGCTGCAGGGATAAGAACATCGACCTCCAGCGCAAGTAGCTCTTCATTTGTCAGGCGATCACTTCCGGGAAGCTCTAGATTTCCATGAAGTTTAAAGTGGTTCCATAGCTGCTCGACAGAGTCAAAACCTGTGACTCCTCCATGAACATCGCTCACAGCGACGATCTTTAAACCCATCTTCTCAAGACCAACAGCAGTCCAGTAACCAACTTTTCCAAAGCCTTGAATTGCAACTGTTGCGCCTTGGGGATTAATTCCTTTTGCAATGAGCGCTTCTCGCGTTGAGATTGCAACCCCATCGCCAGTGGCAGATGTTCGGCCAAGAGAGCCACCGAGAGAAATCGGTTTACCGGTAACGACACCTGGCACCGAGTAGCCGGCGTTCACAGAGTAGGTGTCCATCATCCACGCCATGTTGCGCTCATCTGTTCCAACATCAGGCGCCGGAATATCACGCTCAGGTCCGATAATCGGAAGAATCTCAGAGGTATATCTACGTGTCAGGCGCTCATTCTCCATTGTTGAGAGTTGAGATGGATCAACTGCAATGCCACCTTTTGCGCCGCCATAGGGAAGATTTGTTAGGGCGCACTTCCATGTCATCAACATCGCTAGAGCAACGGTCTCATCCATATCGATATCCGGGTGAAAGCGAACTCCGCCCTTTGAAGGGCCTCGCGTTGTGGAGTATTGGACGCGGAAACCTTTATACATCTCGACGCTGCCATTATCGCGACGAAGGGGAACGGCAACCTCAAGGATGCGGCGAGGCGTTGATAACGTCTGCCAATCATTCTCAGAGAGATTGAGCTGTTCAACTGCGCGTCGCAGTTGTTCTCGGGCTGTATCTAGTGCTGACTCCATTGTCGGCAACTTCCTTCTCTTGAACTGAATTAATGGCTAAGCGCGAATAGCCTTTGCAAATTCTGCAAAGTCTTCAACTAAGAGATCGATCTCTTTCTGAGTATGCGCAAGAGAGATCAACCACTGTTCATCAAGTCCCGGAGGAGTGATGATTCCGCGGTTGAGCGCGAAGAGCCAATGTGCCTCAGCTACACCGAAATCCGTCGCCTTGTAATCACGATAGTTGCGAACTGGTGCGGTAGACCAAGTGACGCAACCCTTGACGCCAAATCCAACAGTGTGAGCCGGTAGTTGGTATTCATCGATGATGTCACCGATGCGCTCTAGTGCCTGGAAGTTAAGGGCTTCAGCAACGCCAAGAGTCTCCTCTGTAGCAATGCGATCGATTGCACGAACTCCAGCCATCGCCAAAGGATTACCGTTAAATGTGCCAAAGTGAGCCATCTTATTGTTGGTAACAAAGTCCATGTACTTCTTCTTGCCGCCAAATGCTGCAAGCGGAAGTCCGCCACCAATTGATTTTGCGAGGGTAATCAAATCTGGCTTCACACCTAGACGCATTGACGCACCGTGCGCACCAGCTGTGAGACCGGTCTTTACCTCATCAAAGATGAGGACGACGTTATATTGATCGCAGAGTTCGCGAACACGCTCGAGATAACCAGCATCTGGTAGAACAATTGCAAGATTTTCGAGAACAGGTTCTACGATAAAACAAGCTAGCTTCTTAGCGTTCTTCTTAAACATCTTCTCGAGAGCTGGGATGTTGTTAAATGGAACAACGTAGATATCTCCAGGAACCAAGTTTGAATCGATATAAGGCTTAGGCTTCTCTGGATTACCAATTTTATCTACCGGTGGCTTGCTTGAGACCACAAATGGGTCATAGCTACCGTGGTAGCCGCCCTCAATCTTGAGGATGCCCATCTTGTCGGTGGCGCTACGCGCTACGCGAACGGCGTACATCGTTGATTCAGTACCAGAGTTAGTGAAGCGCACTTGGTCGATACCAAAGCGCTTACAGATGCGCTCTGCTGCATCTGTTGATGTTGGAGATGGGGTAACAAAGAGCATTCCCTGCTTCAGAGAAGATTCGATCTCTTCGACTACAACAGGGTTGAGGTGGCCAGCGAGCATTGCGCCGAAGCCCATAGAAAGGTCGAGCAGCTTACGACCATCGACATCGGTCATGTAGGCGCCTTCGGCGGAAACAATTGAGATTGGGTATGGATCCCAGTGCTGGAAGCTGGATGTCACACCAAGGGGGAGGGAGTTAAAAGCGCGCTTTGACTCAACCTCTGAACCTTTTGTGTTCTTTGTAAAGAGCTCCCACTCAGCGGCAAGGACTGCTGCAACCTTTTCGGGTGAGATAGGTGTTGATGTGGATGGAACTCGACGATATGTATTGGCGTGTGGTGCCTGCATCGCATGTGATGTTGTCATTTGTAACGCTGTACTACAAAAGCCTCTAACTTAGAAGCGGTTTTGTTCTGTACTCTCCTTTGAACCACGATAAATCGTGAGGAGCCAATTATCTCTGAAGGTCTTTAAAGTTGCAACTAATGCACAACCATCGTGTTTATAAGCATTTCTAGTATGAAATTATCCCAATTTTCTTGGGCAACAGGCTCAGGAACAATGTCATCAACGATTTTTCCAAGTGTGTAACTTTGAATAAAGATTGCGATCACTCGATTATCAAGATGTTCTCTAAAGAGCCCCTTATTCTTCGCTTCTGCAACTAAATCTTCGAGGGCAGCGGTGAGGCGATCTTGTTCGGCGCCAAGTGCGACCTTAAATCGATCCGAAGTCTCAGAATTTGCAAGAGTACGTGCGCGGTAGAAGCGCGTTGCCCTGTACTCTGCTGATTGAGTGTACTTAGTGAGTACTCGTAGTCCTTCAATTACATCTTCACGATTCTTTGCACTCGAAAGCACGGGAACAATCAGTCCGATACTGCGATCTACCCAAGCGGCGTATCTATGTACCTGTGCTGATTCCAAGAGCTCACCTAGATCTTCAAAGTGGTGATAGAGGCTTCCCTTAGATATACCTGATTTTTCGAGGATCTCATCTACCTGAATATCGTGAGGGAATTGGCTCTCAAGAAGCTCTGCTGTCGTCTCGATCAGGCGAGTCTTTGTTGGGTGAGTAGTAGATGGCATGAGTCAATTAAACTCATTACTTCGAAGTATTGGTAGCCTTTCCCATCATGACCAAGCCAACAATCATTCTTGCAACCAGCAATGGTGTGGGCATGGGCCACCTTGTTAGAGCCACTGGAATCGCGATTGAGCTTAAGAAGTACGCCAATCCGATCATTGTCTCTATGGCTGGCGGCATCGCCGAGATTCCTGAATACCTCGGCATTCGAGTTGAATATATTCCAGGGCGAGATCGTGGCTGGATGCCTCGAGACAATTGGGATGTCTATCTTCGAGATCGATTAATGGCGCTCGTTGACGAAACTGGCGCAACTGTCATGTCTTTTGATGGAGTTGTTCCCTATCCAGGTGTTATCGCTGCGAAGTTTTCCCATCCAAAGTTGGCTCTTGTCTGGGTGCGCCGAGGTCTCTGGCAAAAGAAGCCCCAACGTTTTGTTCTTGGAATGCAATCGAAGATGATGGATCACATCATCGAACCTGGCGATATGGCTCGTGCCTATGACTTTGGCCCAACCGCTAAGCGGAAAGATGCCACTCTGACCTCACCAGTCTCTCTCTTTCGCGAAGATGAGGCCCTTTCTCGTGAGGAAGCTCGAAAGGTATTAGGTCTTGATCTTAATCGCCCTGCCGTATTAGTGCAGTTAGGTACTGGTGATAGCGATGTTAATGAGAAGTTAACTGCTGCGCTCACAGGACTTATTGGCTGGAAAGATCTTCAAGTTATCTTAACGAAGCAACCTTTTGATAAAGATGGAAAATCACTTGCCCCAGAAGGACTTGATATTCGCGTTGTGCGACACTTCCCATTAGCCCGTGTGCTTCATGCATTTGATGCCGGTGTATCTGCAACGGGGTATAACGGATTTCATGAAAATCTGCCTGCCTGCCTGCCTACCGTTTTCATTTCAAATATTCGCGGCACTGATGACCAAGAAGCGCGCGCACAATGGGGCCATGATTTTGGTTATGCGATTCGCGGCAACCAGGCCGATCTCAACGACATCACATCAGCGGTAAGGAAGTTGCAAGATCCCGAAGTTCGCGCAAAGCTTGCAGCAAAGTGTAAAGAACTTCCTGCGACTACTGGTGGCGCTGAAATTGCAAAGATTCTCTATGAGCTTGCTACTCGCGAAGAACCTAAGCGACCATCATGGTTTACCTACAACCGATTAAAGTTTCAAGATCACATCAATCGCGGGAAGCGCCATATAGCTTGGATAGGTCTGCGAAAGTTGGGACATATATATCGCACACTTCATCCATATTTGAAGGTGAATGAAATCAAAACTGATGCGCCAATATGGGGTTCTCAAGTGACAGCGCAAGAGTTGCATCCACTCATCAAGGGTGAGGAACGTTTCGAACATTTGATTTCTGGAGCTTCGCAGCAATACATCGCTCGCAGAGAAGAGATTGCTGAGAAGGCCTACGGAATCCACCGCGAGGTAATTAACATTAAGAAGACACCTCAATAATTTTCGAAGTGCGCATAAAGCTCTCTATAGTTAAAGTGGATGACTATGAGAGCTCAAACATCAACGCAAATCAATGAAATCATCGCGACTCGTCGCAGCCCTCGCTCCTTTAACGCAGAGGCAGAGATTTCAAATGGCGACCTGGTAGCAATCCTTGAGGCTGCTCGATGGGCGCCATCAGCCTTTAATGGCCAGCCTTGGCGCTATTTTGTTGGAAAGCGCGGAGACGAGGTATTTGCTCAGATTCTCTCGTCGCTCGGTGAGTTCAACCAGATGTGGG
>JBEGSV010000072.1:0-4894 GCA_041179685.1 Actinomycetota bacterium | reverse complement strand
TCGGAATGGTTTCATCACTTTCCGAACTTCGCTCGCTCCTCGATCAATTAGAGAATCAGCCTTATCCGGTAGAAGTATCAGAGAAGCCACGTGGTCGCACGAGCCATGGTCGCACCCCGACTCTTCCGGATGGATGGCTAAAGGATCCTGATGAGATGATCCATCTTGAATCAGAAGATATGTTCTCTGGTGGCTAATGTTTAAAATTTTTCGCCGCATCGTTACTTTAATTCTGACAATTCTCATTGCGATTCCTGGTTATGCAATCTTCATGACCTGGAACGGAGCAAATAATCCAACTACCCGAAGCGCCGAGGTAATTGTCATTCCGGGTGCGGCGCAACTCAATGGTGCGCCAGGGGAAGTTCTACTTGCCCGCCTGCAAGAAGCGAAGCGGCTCTATTTACTCGGTCTTGCTCCCCTCATCATTACTGTGGGATCTGGTGCGCCAGGTGATCGCACAACGGAGGCAGCATCTGGTGCCTATTGGCTAAGGACCCATGGGGTGAAGCGATCTGCAATTGTGGCTTTACCGGCAGGGCGAGACACTCGAACCCAAACCGCTGCATATGTTGCCGAGATGAAGAAGCGCAAGATTTCAAATGTCATCATCGCAACCGATCCCTATCATTGCAATCGCGCAATCACGATGGCTGAGGATTTAGATGCCATTGCAACATGCTCGCCTGTGCAAGATGGGCCAAATTCATTGCAGAATTCACGTTTTCGATATTTAGCTCGTGAGGCCGGCGCATATCTTGCCTACATCACGCTCGGTCGACGCGGAATCAATATCAGTGACCACTTGCCGAGCTCTCCGATAGATGTCAATGGCTTATAAGGAAGGCTTATAAGGTACGACTATGGCAACAGAGGTAGCGGGTTATTCAAATAGCGATCAGGATCGCTACTTAGACGAGCCGGCAAAACGTGCAGGCCGTACCGAATTTATGCGCGACCGCGCACGTGTTATCCACTCTGCTGCGCTTCGCCGCTTAGCCGCAAAGACTCAAGTCGCCGTTCCTTGGGAGAATGATTTTCAACGTACACGTCTTTCGCACTCACTTGAATGTGCACAGATTGGCCGCGAACTCGGAGAGTCGCTTGGCGCCGACCCTGATCTTCTAGAGACAGCTTGTCTATCCCACGATCTTGGCCACCCACCATTTGGCCACAATGGTGAAGAAGCGCTGGCAGAGGTTGCAGTTGATTGCGGCGGTTTTGAAGGTAATGCGCAGAGTTTTAGATTACTGACTCGAATTGAAGCAAAGACTGTTGATGCTCAAGGAAAGAGCGTTGGCCTCAATCTCACTCGCGCATCACTTGATGCAGCGACAAAGTATCCGTGGAGCAATCAAGTCAATCCTCGTAAATTTGGTGTCTATGCCGACGATGTTGATATCTTCAATTGGATGCGTCAAGGCGCACCTGAAGGTCGTAAATGCATTGAAGCCCAGATCATGGATTGGTCTGATGATTGCGCCTACTCTGTTCATGATTTAGAAGATGCGATCTTTGCTGGCCAAGTCACTGTTAATGATTTTGAACGCGACTTTGATCTCCTCTTTACTGTGATGACCCATGATTACAAGAGCGATGCCACATACAAAGAGGCTGCGCAGGCGCTCGAGCGTTTATCTCAACTATCATGCTGGCCGCGTGGCTTTGACCGAACACATGCATCCCTAGCTCGCTTGAAAGACACGACCTCACAACTGATTGGTCGTTTTGTTGGCGCCGCAGAGCGCGAAACACGCGCGCTCCATGGTGGCGGAAACCTCTCTCGCTATAACGCTAATTTAGTTATTCCGCGCGAAGCGATGATTGAGGTGGATTTTCTTAAGGCTGTTGCCGGCCATTACCTTATTAACGCCGCGGCTTCACAAGAGCGATACGAGAAGCAGCAGATTGTTATCCGCGAATTGGTAGAGATGCTCTTTGCGAAGGCGCCACTCGAGCTAGATCCCATCTTTAAAGATGACTGGAAGCGCTCAACCAATGATGGCGAGCGTCTACGTGTTGTTATCGACCAGATTGCCAGCCTGACCGACCCCGGTGCATATGCCCTCCATGCCCATCTCCGTGGCAATACGGGTAAGTGAGGTTAAGGTAGCAACATGAGCGGTCGCATTAGAGATGAGGATGTCCAATACATCCGCGAGCGCGCTCCCATCGATGAGGTTGTGGGAGATTACGTTCAGCTCAAGAACGCTGGTGGTGGACAGAAGAAAGGTCTCTGTCCTTTCCATGATGAGAAATCACCTTCTTTCCATGTCACTCCAAGCAAAGGTTATTTCCACTGCTTCGGATGTCAGACCGGTGGCGATGTCATCGCCTTCCTGATGAAGATTGATCACCTCTCATTTACCGAAACGATCGAACGTCTTGCAGATCGCATGGGATACACCTTGAGATATGAAGAATATGCCGGTGGCACTAAGGCACCAGTTGCAAATCGATCTCGACTTGTTGCGGCTCATCTAGAGGCGGCAAAGTTCTTTCAGAATCTTCTCAACACTTCACCTGATGCTGCAATTGGTCGTGAGTTATTAACCAAACGCGGATTTGATCGGGCTGCATGCGAAGCATTCGGCGTCGGATATGCACCTAACGGTTGGGATGTGCTCACCAAACACCTTCGCTCACTCAATTTCACTATTGAAGAGCTTGAGCTCGCTGGTCTTTCCAAGATGGGCGAACGTGGTCCCATCGATAAGTTCCGCAATCGCCTAATGTGGCCGATTAGAGATATTTCAGGCGATGTTGTCGGCTTTGGCGCCCGTAAGTTAGCTAGCGATGCTGAAGATCAAGGTCCTAAATACCTCAATACATCTGAGACTCCCATCTACAAGAAGAGCCAAGTTCTCTATGGCTTAGATATTGCGAAGAAAGAGATTGCTAAGAAGCGCCAAGTTGTAGTTGTCGAGGGCTATACCGATGTCATGGCCTGTCATCTTGCCGGTATCACAACTGCTGTTGCAACATGTGGAACTGCATTTGGTCCAGACCATATTCGCATCATCCGCAGATTATTGATGGATGATGATGCATTCCGTGGAGAAGTAATCTTCACCTTCGATGGCGATGCCGCCGGACAGAAGGCTGCAATGCGCGCCTTCAATGAAGACCAAAAGTTTGTGACCCAGACCTTCGTTGCAGTCGAACCAGATGGACTTGATCCATCGGATCTCCGTCAAACAAAAGGCGATCTTGCGCTTCGTGATTTGATTGCTCGACGCATTCCACTCTTCGAATTCGCAATCAAGACAGAGCTTAAGCAGCACAATCTTGATACCGCTGAGGGTCGCGTCAATGCGCTCAATGCAACAGCGCCACTCGTTGCTCAGATTCGCGATAAGTCACTTCGCCCTGAGTACTCACGTCTACTTGCAGGATGGTTGGGCGTTGAAGTCGAACTCGTGTCTCGCGCAGTCTCTGCCGGTGCACGAAATATTCCTGTTCAGAGAGATAACCATGAAACTCATGGCGAAGAACCACAGAATGATTCTTCATGGCGACCAGATCCACTCGAGCCAACGTTGATGCTCGAACGTGAAGTTCTTAAAGCGCGAGTCCAAATACCAGCACTTGTAGGGAGCTGGACAACAATTGAAGATGGTTCATTTACCCATCCGGCATATAAGGCGCTTGCGGCGACAATTAACTCACTTGGTGCGACCCGTGCATTTACCTCTGAAGAGATTTCTGACCCGCAGATGAAGGCGCTCTTCACAGAGCTCTCTGTCGAACCCATTCGGGCAGAGGGTGAGATCACCGAAAGGTATGTGGCCAGTATCGTTGCGCGACTTCGAGAGGTCGGAATCAGTCGAGCTATCGCCGATCTCAAATCACGCCTCCAACGACTCAATCCAGTCGAAAACGGCGAGGAGTACAACGCCGCCTTCGCCCAATTGGTGGCCCTTGAGAGCGCCCGCCGAACCTTGCATGAATTGGCGGTAGGAAGCCTTTAATTTTGTCGCTCTCGCAGGCGTGCGATAGAGTGCGCCTTCGCAAGATGCTATTCCCTGATAGCTCAACGGCAGAGCAGTCGACTGTTAATCGACAGGTTCTTGGTTCGAATCCAAGTCAGGGAGCTTATGAAGAACGAAAGAGAGATCTCCCGCCGCACCACATTGCGCGGCGCGATTCTCCTCGCACTTACCGCGGTTCCAACGCTCTTCACAAAAGAGTCAGCGTCGGCTGCAACCACAAACATCATCAAAGCCTCCAAACTTAAAGTGGGAGCAACGCACTCCTTTACAACTTCCAAGCAGGGCATCCCGGCAATTCTCTTTCGAACCAAGACCGGAGTCTTCGCCTACTCAACAATCTGCTCGCACCAAGGTTGCACCGTGACATACAACAAGGGCGCCAAGAAGTTGCAGTGCCCATGCCACGGAGCTCAGTTCGATCCGCTTAAAGGCGGAAAGCCGACCAAGGGTCCCGCTGAAACCCCGCTTGCAAGCATCAAGGTAGCCATCAAGGGCGCCTGGGTCGTCGAACTCTAATAAAGCTCCAGATTTCATAACAGGAAAATCTCAGAAAGCTCGGGCAGTATGGCGCCCATGAAGAACTACAAGACAGTCATCGCTTTTGTCGCAGGTATCGCAGTTGCAGGAACAGTGGCAACTGCCAATACAAATCCAACTTCAACGGTAACGGCATGTGCCGATAACAAAACTCGAGTTCTCTATCTCTCTAATAATGGCGCCTGCACTGGCACTCGCACACCTGTGGTCATCGGTGGCGCCAATGATATGGATGCCAAGCTCATCGCTTCGCTCGTCACACCATCTGTTGTCTCGATTCGTGTCACCACTGCATCCGGTGGCGGAAATGGCTCAGGGTCAATCTATAAGTCATCAGCCTCTACAAGTTATATCGTCACCAATAA
>JBEGSV010000071.1:0-6472 GCA_041179685.1 Actinomycetota bacterium | reverse complement strand
AACTACAACGAAAAAAGTCCAAGCAGATCGCTTGGATACTAATTCGAGAAAGGCCACAGGCCACGTATGACAATGACAGATCCGATCGCAGACATGTTGTCTCGTCTGCGCAACGCGAACTCTGCTTACCATGACACGGTTTCAATGCCGTCTTCATCGGTCAAGGTTCGCATCGCAGAAATTCTCAAGGCAGAGGGTTACATTGGTGACTTCCGCGTTGTGACAAACGAGAACGGTGTTGGAAAGACTCTTACACTCGATCTCAAGTTTGGAACAAACCGCGAGCGTTCAATCGCAGGTCTTCGCCGTGTATCAAAGCCAGGTCTCCGCGTTTACGCGAAGTCAACTGCGCTTCCTAAGGTACTTGGTGGACTTGGTGTTGCAATCATCTCAACATCATCAGGACTACTTACTGATAAGCAAGCTAATAAGAAGGGCGTAGGCGGAGAAGTTCTCGCTTACGTATGGTAATCGACTATGTCACGTATCGGTCGTATGCCTATCACCGTTCCTAGCGGCGTAGAAGTAACAATCAATGGTCAGCATGTTTCAGCGAAGGGTCCTAAGGGAACTCTCGCTCTCACAGTTGCTGAGCCAATCAAGGTTTCACAGGCTGATGGTGTGATCACCGTTGCCCGTCCAAACGATGAGCGCATGGTTCGTTCACTCCACGGTCTCTCACGCTCATTGGTAGCGAATGTGATCGAGGGTGTAACAACTGGTTACTCACTCACAATTAACATCGTTGGTGTTGGTTACCGCGTTGCTGAGAAGGGCAAGGACCTCGAGTTCCAGCTCGGTTACAGCCACGTTATTAACTTCCCAGCGCCTGAAGGAATTACCTACAAGGTTGAGTCACCAACAAAGCTCATTATCAGCGGAATCGATAAGCAGCTCGTTGGCGAGACAGCAGCGAAGGTGAAGAAGCTCCGTAAGGCAGATCCATACAAGGGTAAGGGTCTTCGTCTTGAGGGCGAAAAGGTTCTTCGTAAGGCTGGAAAGGCAGGTAAGAAGTAATGGCAATCGGAGTTAAGGTCCGCAAGGGCAACGCACAAGTTGCGCGTGCTCGTCGTGCTTTCCGTCTTCGCAAGAAGATCTCAGGCACACCATCACGTCCACGCCTCGTCGTTTCACGTTCATCACGTCACCTCTTCGTACAGGTTATTGATGACACACAGGGTAAGACATTGGCTTACGCATCAACTATGGAAGCAGATCTTCGCAAGGCATCTGGCGACAAGTCAGCTAAGGCTAAGCAGGTCGGTTCACTCGTAGCAGATCGCGCAAAGAAAGCTGGCGTAACAACAGTTGTATTCGACCGCGCTGGTTACAAGTACCACGGTCGTATCGCAGCCGTTGCAGAAGCTGCACGAGAGAACGGATTGGAGTTCTAATATGGCTATTGAAACAACAACAGCTGCTCCATCAACTGGTGCACCAGCAAATAAGGGTCGTGGCGAACGCCGCGAAGGCCGTCGTGACGATCGCGAACGCGAGAAGTCTCCTTACACAGAGCGCGTGGTCTTCATCAACCGCGTATCTAAGGTAGTTAAGGGTGGACGTCGTTTCTCATTCACAGCTCTTGTAGTTGTTGGAGATGGAAACGGTCTCGTCGGTATCGGTTACGGCAAGTCAAAGGAAGTTCCAGCTGCGATCGCAAAGGCTGTTGAAGAGGCTAAGAAGTCATTCTTCAAGGTTCCACGCGTCCAGGGAACAATTCCTCACCCAGTTCAAGGTGAGACTGCAGCAGGCGTAGTTCTTCTTCGCCCAGCTAGCCCAGGTACCGGAGTTATCGCTGGTGGTCCTGTCCGTGCAGTACTTGAGTGCGCTGGCATCCACGATGTTCTTACAAAGTCACTCGGATCATCTAATGCAATCAACATGGTTCACGCCACTGTTGCAGCGCTGAAGATGCTTGAGTCACCAGAGCAGATTGCAACTCGACGTGGTCGCCCACTAGAAGATGTTGCTCCTGCTGCAATTATCCGCGCTTCACAGCAGACAGTTGGTGCATAATGCCACGTTTGAAAATCACACAGATTAAGTCAACAGTTGGCAATAAGCCAGAGATTCGTAACACTGTTCGTTCTCTCGGTTTAAAGCGCATCAACGATGTTGTCGTTAAGGAAGACCGTCCAGAAATTCGTGGCATGGCAGTAGCTGCTCGCCACTTGATCAAGGTAGAGGAGGTCGAATAAAGATGACTCTCAAACTTCATCACCTTCGTCCAGCTCCAGGTGCTAAGAAAGCTAAGACTCGTAAGGGTCGCGGTGAGGCATCAAAGGGTAAGACCGCAGGTCGCGGTGGCAAGGGAACTCACGCTCGTAACACCGTTCGTATCGGTTTCGAGGGTGGTCAGCTTCCACTCGTCATGCGTCTTCCAAAGCTTCGTGGCTTTAAGAACCCAGCACGCGTTGAATACCAGGCGGTTAACGTCTCAACAATCAACGCACTCTTCCCAAAGGGTGGCGATGTAACAGTTGCTGATCTCATTGCGAAGGGCGCAGTTCGCGATTCATTGCCTGTAAAGGTTCTTGGAAATGGCGATATTGCTGTCAAGGTTTCAGTTACAGCACATGCATTCTCAGCTTCAGCAATCGAAAAGATTGCAGCAGCTGGCGGATCAACAACAACACTGTAAAACCAGTAAGTCCAAGATTAAAGAGAGTGGAGAAGATTGATGCTTAGCGCATTTGGAATGGCATTTAAGACGCCTGAACTTCGAAAGAAAATCTTCTTCACCCTCTCAATCATGGCTCTCTTCCGCTTTGGTTCAGTCGTTCCAACACCAGGCGTTTCATATACAAACGTCAAGCAGTGTATTGATGGCGCTGACACTTCTGGCCTCTTTGGTCTTATCAATCTTTTCTCAGGTGGAGCTCTCTTGCAGCTCTCAGTCTTTGCGCTCGGCATCATGCCTTACATCACCGCATCGATCATTGTTCAGTTGCTCACCGTTGTTATTCCTCGCTTCGAAACATTGAAGAAAGAGGGACAGTCAGGTCAGCAGACGCTTACCCAGTACACCCGTTATCTCACAATCGGTCTTGCAATCTTGCAGTCAACAGGTCTTATTGCAGTTGCGCGTACGCCTGGTCGTTTGATCTCAGGCTGTAATCTCGCGATTATTCCTGATACCTCATGGCAGCGTATTGTCACCATGATCGTTGTTATGACCGCTGGAACATCTGTAGTTATGTGGCTCGGAGAGCTCATCACAGATCGCGGCGTCGGTAACGGTATGTCAATCCTCATCTTTACATCAATCGCAGCAGGATTCCCAGGCCAGCTCTGGGCGATCAAGGTCTCAAAGGGCCTTCCAGTATTCCTCTTTGTTCTCGCTATGGGTATCGCAGTTATTGCCGCGGTTGTATTCGTTGAGCAGGCTCAGCGACGTATTCCGGTTCAATATGCAAAGCGCATGGTTGGTCGTCAGGCTTACGGTGGAACATCAACATATATTCCAATCAAGGTAAACCAGGCTGGCGTTATTCCGGTGATCTTTGCATCATCACTTCTCTACATCCCATCGCTTGTTGTTAACTTTACAAATAGCCAGGCAGGTTGGGCTGTGTGGATCTCACGTAACCTTGTTAATGGTGACAACTGGATCTACATCACCGCTTACTCAGCTTTGATTATCTTCTTTACATACTTCTATGTTGCAATCACATTTAATCCTGATGAGGTTGCAGATAATATGAAGAAGTACGGTGGATTTATTCCTGGCATTCGTGCTGGTCGACCAACATCTGAGTACCTCACATACGTTCTCTCACGAATTACAGCTCCTGGCGCTATCTACCTCTCACTCGTTGCGATTATTCCAATCATCGCTCTCGTGGCATTTGGCGCTTCACAGAACTTCCCATTCGGTGGAACTGCGATTCTCATTGTCGTCGGTGTTGGTCTCGATACTGCAAAGCAGATCGAATCACAGCTCCAGCAGCGTTCATACGAAGGCTTCCTTAAGTAATGCGCCTCGTCCTGGTAGGTCCACCAGGTGCGGGCAAAGGAACACAAGCACAGTTCTTAGCCGCGCACTATGGCATCCCACATATCTCCACGGGAGATATCTTCCGTGCAAATCTCAAAGAGAACACCGCACTTGGCCAAGAGGCAAAGACCTTTATGGATGCAGGTCAATTGGTTCCTGATTCAGTAACAAACGCGATGGTCAAGGATCGCCTTACTTGGGAAGATGCAGCCAACGGATTCCTTCTTGATGGCTTCCCACGTAACGTTGTTCAAGCTGAGGTCTTGCGTGCAATTCTCGCTGAGAAGCGCACTCCACTCGATGCAGTGCTCGAGCTCGCAATCCCTAATGAATTGATTATCGGTCGACTATCTTCACGTCGCACCTGTCGCGCATGTGGCGCACCATCTGGCCCCGATGCCGCATCATGTAGCGCATGCGGGGGAGCAGACCTCTACCAGCGCGAGGACGATAAGGCAGAAGTTATCGCCAAGCGCCTCGATGTCTATGAAGAGCAGACTGCTCCGATTATTCACTTCTACCGTACAGAGGGCTTGTTAATCACTATCGATGCAGATGGCGAGATCGCTGAAATCACAGAGCGCGCTACTTCTGCACTTGCTCGCGTAAAAGCTTAATTTCGGTAGCTCTCATGGCGATTCAAATTAAGGACCTTGAACAACTCAAGGTGATGCGCCGTGCCGGGTTAGTCGTCGCTGAAATACACAAAGCAATTCGAGAGAATATAAAAATTGGCATGACAACTGATGCCCTCGATGCAATTGCGGCATCAACAATTAAGCGCGCTGGAGGAACTCCAAACTTCCTTGGCTATCACGGTTATCCAAAGACAATCTGCGTCTCTGTTAATGAAGAGATCGTCCACGGAATTCCTGGCCCACGAATCCTCAATGATGGCGATCTCGTCTCTATCGACTGTGGCGCCATCATCGATGGATGGCATGGAGATGCAGCATTTTCCATCGGCCTCGGAACGGTCGACCCCGAAGATCAGAAGATGATGGATGTCTGCGAAGAATCGATGTGGCGAGGTATCGCCGCTGGATCTCTCAATGCACGACTTTCCGATATCGGCCATGCGATTGAGCAATATGTGAATTCACAAGGTAAGTACGGAATCTTGCGCGAATACGGTGGCCATGGCATTGGCACTGAGATGCATCAAGAGCCGCACGTCCTTAACTTTGGCCGTAAAGGTTTTGGCCCAAAGATCGTTCCTGGAATGTCGCTTGCAATTGAACCGATGATTACTCGCGGTAGCGAAAAGACTAAAGTCCTTGGCGATGATTGGACCGTTGTCTCTACAGATGGATCCCGGGGCTCGCACTTCGAGCACTCCTATGTCATCTGCCCAGATGGGAAGCCATTTGTTTTAACTGCCTTCGATGGCGGCGCCGAGAAACTTGGCCGCTACGGCATCGAAATTTCTGATCTTCTCTAATTCATCTCTCGATAGTGATTCTCGCTCAATTTGATATCAAATTGTTACCGAAACGACTTCTCTTCCGCGATATTTGCGCTTAACCTCTCTCGATGGCCCTGGCTCTCAGGGAATCGCATGATCTTGGAGGATCTATGGTGAAGAAGAAGGTTGCCCTTTTGGCGACAGCTGCAGTTGCAGCTCTTTTGGTAGGAACAACAGCTCCTGTTGCACAGGCAGCGTTGAAGCCAGATTTTAAGGCTGTCGTCGGAGATGAATGTCTTCGCATCGGCAAGAAGGCAGTTGGCCGTGGAGTAAACGGAACTGACCTCACATGTACAAAGGTCACAACAGGATCATTCGCCGGCACACTTCGCTGGTGGTACCCAGAGGTAAAACCATTCGGTTCAGTCGAGTGGGTTTCATCTTCAAATATTGGTGGTGGCTACGGAACAACAGCTATCGCAATCGGTGATGCAATGAAGAAGGAAGGCCTTCTCAAGGATTACACCGTCACATACCGTTCAAATGCACCGCTCGGTCTTGGATACTTCTACGATCAGAAGAACCGCAAGGACCTTCTCCTCATTACAGGTTTTGCAATGCCTGGTGGCCTTGCAACCAACGGCTCAAAGCTCTCAATTACAACCGCCAAGGCTGTAGCTGGCGTCATGCGCGAAGCTGAGGCTTTCGTAGTTCCAACATCATCGAAGTACAAGACAATCAATGATCTCCTTGCTGATATCAAGGCGAATCCAAAGTCTGTTGCTATCGGTGGCGGTAACTACGGTGGAGTCGACCACGTAACAGTGGCAACACTTGCTGCAACAGTCGGCGTTAAGGCAACAGACCTTAACTACATCCCTTACTCAGGCGGTGGATCACTCGTTCCTGACGTTATCGGTGGACGTGTAGCTGTTGGTATCTCAGGAACCTCAGAGTTCGCTTCATATGTTGCTGCTGGAAAGATGCGCGCACTTGCGATCACATCTCCTAAGCCACTGAAGGTCATCAAGGGTAAGACTCTCGTACAGCAGGGTGTGGATCTCACATTC
>JBEGSV010000070.1:0-6810 GCA_041179685.1 Actinomycetota bacterium | reverse complement strand
AAAAGGCACGACGATGGTTGTGCGCAGAATACGCATGAACCTAGATGCCTGGAATAAAGTTTCAACTGCATCTAAATCTGGAGTAGTTGGACGATCACTTGAAGATGGGGCGCTGTTGGAATCATCGAGTGCAACTGCGCATCAGAGCAGAGCCTTTACCAAAGGTATTGCAGGGATAATTCGTAGAGGATTTAACTATGACGATAACTATCTCGCCGATGGCACTCGCGACGCTGGTCTGATCTTTATTTCGTTTCAGGCAAAGCTCAAGAGCTACCTAGAAATACAGGCCAAACTCAACGCCGTCGATAGCCTCAATCGTTATACAACGCCGGTGGGTTCTTCCCTCTTCATCGTTCCTGCTGGAACAGAGAAGGGTGGATATATCGGCGAGGGCTTCTTCCGATAATTCAAGGGGCAAAAAAGGAAATGGACCCGGCGCATCGCGCTTGGGTCCATTTCCTTTACTTTAATAAATTAAGACTGATTGCTCTTCTTTGCGCGTGATGTTGCACGTGCACGTTCTGCGCCATCCAAAACAACCTTGCGGATACGCACAACAGCAGGAGTAACTTCAACGCATTCATCTTCACGACAGAATTCGAGAGCGCCTTCCATGTTGAGCTTCTTGGGTGGAATCAACTTCTCAGAATCATCTGTACCTGAAGCGCGCATGTTTGTGAGCTTCTTTTCGCGAACGCAGTTGACATCCATATCGTCAGAACGTGAGTTCTCACCGATAACCATGCCCTCGTAAACCTCATCGCCTGGTTCGACGAAGATTGTTCCGCGCTCTTGAACACCAGTGAGAGCGTAAGAAGTAACAACGCCCATACGATCTGAAACGAGTGAACCTGTTCCGCGCGTACGTAATTCACCGAACCATGGCTCGTATGAATCGAATACGTGGTGTAGCAGACCTGTTCCACGAGTTTCGGTAAGGAACTCGGTACGGAAACCGATGAGACCACGTGATGGGACCTTGTACTCAAGGCGGATCCAACCGGTGCCATGGTTAACCATTTGCTCCATACGGCCCTTACGGAGCGCCATCAACTGTGTGAGAACGCCGAGATAATCTTCTGGTGCATCAATTGTTAAACGCTCCATTGGCTCGTGAAGCTTGCCATCAACCATCTTGGTAACTACCTGTGGCTTACCGACTGTGAGCTCGAAGCCTTCGCGCTTCATGATCTCAACGAGAACAGCGAGCTGAAGCTCTCCGCGACCTTGAACTTCCCAAGCATCTGGGCGCTCTGTATTGAGAATACGTAGTGAAACGTTACCGATGAGCTCCTTATCAAGGCGATCCTTCACCTGACGAGCTGTCAGCAACTTTCCTGACTTTCCTGCAAGAGGAGAGGTGTTGATACCAATGGTCATAGAGATTGATGGCTCATCAACCTTGATCAATGGGAGTGCGTGTGGGTTCTCGAGATCTGCAAGAGTCTCACCCAATGTAATGGTTTCAATACCTGCGATAGCGACGATGTCACCAGGTCCTGCTTCAAGAGCAGGAACACGCTCTAGAGCTTCGGTAATCAATAGCTCTGAAATCTTTACGCGCTCTTGTGTTCCATCAGTCTTCATCCACATCACTGACTGACCCTTCTTGAGGGTTCCTTCATGGATACGCATCAAAGCAAGGCGACCAAGGAATGGTGATGAGTCGAGGTTTGTAACATGCGCCTGAAGTGGAGCACCCTCGTGATAAACAGGAGCTGGAACAGTGTCTTGAATTACCTTAAAGAGTACATCGAGGTTCTCTTCATCAGGCAAACCACCATCTGCTGGACGGTTCAGTGATGCGCGACCGTTCTTTGCAGATGCATAAACAACTGGGAAATCAATCTGATCTTCATTGGCATCGAGATCAAGGAAGAGCTCATATGCCTCATCTACAACCTCCGCGATACGAGAGTCAGGACGGTCTGTCTTATTGATAAGCAAGATAACCGGAAGATTCTTCTGTAGCGCCTTGCGCAATACGAAGCGAGTCTGTGGAAGTGGACCTTCTGATGCATCGACGAGCAAGATAACGCCATCGACCATTTCGAGACCGCGCTCAACCTCGCCACCGAAGTCAGCGTGGCCTGGCGTATCGATAATGTTGATAACAGAGTCGCCACGACGAACGGCAGTGTTCTTTGCAAGAATCGTAATTCCCTTTTCGCGCTCGAGATCCATCGAGTCCATCATGCGATCTTGACCCTCGTCCTGCTTCTTGTGAGCAGCAAAGGCACCTGACTGCCAGAGCATCGCATCAACCAATGTTGTCTTTCCATGGTCAACGTGAGCGATGATCGCGACGTTACGGATGCTGTCGCGGGTCTTTACAGGCAGGTCTTTGAGGTGTGCTTGGGTCTTTGGCATTGAAGAGAAACTCCATAAATAAGGGCACTAAATTGGAAAGTGCAGGCTCGAATCTTACCGCAGAGCCTCATTTACAGATAATCCCCTCACGTTAAGCGGGAATTAACCTCATCGAAATCTCAATCATTAGAATTGCCTCATGCGCCTTGGGGTCCTCGATGTCGGTTCCAACACCGTTCATCTTCAGGTGATGGATGTACATCACGGCTCTGCCCCTATAGCTTTTCAAAGTTTTAAAGAGGAGATTCGTCTCGCTGAGTACTTAACTGAAGATGGAGATCTTTCAGCAGATGGAATATCAACTTTATTAAACACTTTGAATAGATTGAAGAATGAAGCCAAGGGCATCATCTTGGACGACATGCTCTCATTTGCTACATCGGCAATTCGAGAAGCAGGAAATGCTGAGGCGGTGCTCGCAGCCGTTGGCTCTGAGACAGGAATTGATCTACAAGTCCTCAGTGGGGCTGATGAAGCGCGATTTACTTTCTTGGCGGCTCGCAGATGGGTTGGCTGGTCTGCTGGCGATGTAGTGCTTCTAGATATTGGTGGCGGATCGCTCGAGATCGCTACCGGCGATGAAGAAAATCCACGGTATTGCGGCTCGGTCATGCTCGGCGCAAACCGAATGACACGGCAATTTCTTACCGGTGATCCCTTTACAGAAAAATCCGTCAATAAATTGCGAGATCACATCAGGAGCACAGTTGCTCCGCTAGTCGACGTAATCGGTGATAACAAAAATCGAACCGCGATAGGTACTAGTAAGACATTTAGAACGCTAAGACGTATCCAGCAGAATTACCTTCCAGAGCTAGGGAGCTCTCTCACGCGGGAAGGCTTGAAAACAATTGTTCCGCGTCTAGCGAAGATGACTCAGAGTCAGAGAGCTGCGCTTCCAGGAGTTTCTTCAGGGCGCGCAATTCAAATCGTGGCAGGCGCAGTTGTCGCAGAAGAGGCCATGGCCGCGTTGGGAATAGAAAAACTCACGCAGTGCCCGTGGGCACTGCGTGAGGGAATTGTTCTTCAGCGACTTGATTGGCTCAAGTCCTAACTACTGTTCTTCGCTTTTCTCTTTCTTCTCAATCTTAGGGTGACGAATAAATTCGACTGCTAGAACTTTATCTCCACGGTGATGAACGACCCATGCATCAGCTGGGTCAAGATCATCTGCTGAGTATTCAACTCGGGCAATCTTGGTCAAAATGTGAGGGATGATCGGATTATGGCTAACTACCAACTGGTTACCTGGGTAACGCATGAGGTGCCGAATATATTCGAGGGCGATCTTTGAGCTCTTCTCATAGCTCTCTTCGTTGAGCTCTGCTGCCACCGTGACCTTTTGATCGAGTGAAAGTGAAATTGGCTCAACAGTTGCATAGCAGCGAGAAGCATCAGAAGAGTAAATTCCTTGAATGCCAAAAGGTTCAATCTGGCTTACAAGGCGCTTCCCTTGTTCGATTCCCTCATTGGAGAGTGGGCGATCTAGATCGTAATCTTTCCATTCGCTGCGCTTGACCGCCTTTGCATGACGCAAAAGAACGAGTGTTGAGGTATAGCGTTCGCGATTGATGAATTCATCAAGAATCTCGCGGTCATCATCGTGAGAGAGAAAGTGGCGAGCCTCTTTAATTGAAACCCATTCGATTTTATCTACTTCAGCATTAGGCACAAATGGCGCAGAATCTGGACGAGCTACTGCCATCCAATACTTAACCTTCTTCTTATCCTCGCCCACTTTGTAGGATGAAGAGCCAAGGTACTGGCCGAAAGTCGCGGTTACGCCCGTCTCTTCTTTAACTTCGCGAAATGCAGCAGCGATCGCAGACTCTCCATTTTCGACTTTGCCCTTAGGGAAGCTCCAATCATCGTATTGCGGACGATGAACCAATAACACCTCTAGCTCAAAAGGATTCTCTTCGCGCCACACAACAGCGCCAGCAGCTTTGATCATTTTCTATACCTTTCAATGAAGTGCTCCTGGAAATCTTCCAGTGCCTTTCCTTCTAAACCAATCTTCTTGTAATGCCACGTGTCTTCTTCTGTCATCTCCCACATACGGAACAAATCCGAAGTTGAAAGATCGAGAATCTCTGAGAGCTCTTTCTTATGGCTTTCAACATCAATTCGGACCAAGGCCTCAACGCGACGATCTAAGTTGCGTTCCATGATGTCGGCACTGCCAATGTAGAACTCTGGGTCCCCTGCATTGTGAAAGCTATAAATTCGTGAGTGCTCAAGGAATCGACCAAGAATTGAACGGATTTTTACATTGTTATAGCGTGACACGCGGCTAAGACGAAGCGAACAGGCACCTCGAACAATGATTTCGATCGGAACCCCATCCTTAGCTGCGTCGACCAGGGCATCTATCATCTGATTATCTACAAGTGAATTCAGCTTCCACCGAATACGCGAAGGAAGACCAGCTAAGTGGTTTCTGCGTTCGCGATTGATCATCTCGACTAGTGAAGAGCGAATGCCATGTGGTGCAACGAGAAGGCGCTCATAGTGAGATTCAGAATGCACTCCGCTTAAGTGGTTAAATAATTTGAGAAGATCTTGCCCTAATGTTTGATCTGCGCTCATGATTCCAAGATCATCATAAATTCGAGCTGTCTTGGGATTGTAGTTACCAGTACCGATATGTGAATAAACAATCAGACCGCTATCTTCTTTACGCACCACAAGGCTGGATTTTGCGTGAGTCTTTAAGCCTAGAACTCCATAGACAACGTGAGCACCTGCATCTTCAAGCTTCTTCGCCCAACGTACATTTGCCTGCTCATCAAAACGGGCACGAAGTTCGATTACAGCCAAGACCTGCTTACCGCTCTTGGCTGCCTCAATCAAAGCCATCATGATTGGAGAGTCTCCAGATGTTCGATAGAGAGTCTGCTTGATTGCCAAAACCTTTGGATCTCGTGCGGCAAGCTCAACGAATCGCGTGACAGTTGAAGTAAAGGTTTGATAAGGATGATGGAGCAAAATCTCGCCCTCGCGAATAGTTGCAAAGAAGGCATCTGCATCATGGCGATCGATATCGTCGATCGGAAGAGGTTGGACAGAGCGAAATGGTTCATCTTTGAGGTGCGGCAGGTCTAGACCATACATCTCAAAGAGATAGGTGAGATCAAGTGGTGGATTAAGTGTGAAGACCTCACCATTATTAATTTCTAGCTCATCCATCAGTTTTTCGAGTAATTGATGTGAGACCCCTTGTTCAATTTCCATTCGAACTGCAGCGCCAAATTTGCGGCGAGAGAGCTCTTCCTCAAGGGTTTCAAGTAGATCATCGGCATCATCTTCATCAATATCTAAATCTTGATTGCGAGTCACTCGGAAGAAATAAATATCCTCGATTGATGTTCCTGGCAAGAGAAGGTGCAGGTGTTCAGCAATCAAATCTTCGATGAGTATGTAGGAGCAATCAATATCGTTTACACGAATCATTCGTGAGACATTTGAAGGGACCTTTACACGAACAAATTGCTCTTGGTCCCCATCTGATCTATGGCCAATGATTCCAAGATTGAGCGACAACCCCGAGATGTGTGGGAACGGGTGTGCTGGATCTGACGCTAAAGGGGTGAGTACTGGAAAAATCTCATGGACAAACTTCTTCGTAAGCGGAGCCTTCTCTTCATCAGAGAGAGAGTCCCAACTCACGCGCTTTATTCCTTCACCCTCGAGACGAATCTTTAGATCATTTTCAACAAGGTAAGTAACTCGCTCTTGCAATAGTCGAACCTTGTGGTGAATGTCAGAGAGAAGTTCGCGGGGAGTCACGCCAGAAATCAAGCGATCGTTATTTCCAAATTCAACTTTGCGTTTAATGCTCGCGACTCGCACCATAAAAAATTCATCTAAATTCGATGAGAATATTGCGAGAAATTTGATTCGCTCTAGGAGAGGCAACTTCTGGTTTTCTGCCAACTCGAGGACTCGGGTATTGAAGTCGAGCCAGCTCAAATCACGGTCGATATAGAGGTTCTGCTCTGCTTTCACGCCCCTATGGTGTGCAGGTCAGGTGAACAGCAGGTGAGCAATTACCTCACATTCTCTAAACTTGACCAGAACACTTTGTGCTCTGGACTTACTTTAAGAGATACATCCCCAAGTTATCGAAGTAGCTCTCCATACCTGCCTTGGCGCCTTCTGCTTGCTCTGCTGGAAGATCGCCAAACTGAGTAAAGCTGACCCACGAAGATGAGCCACGATCTTCAAAATCTATTTGAATGATGTGTGCATCAGCTGTGATCGCTCGCGCAGCAAACTCAGTTGCATCTTGTGAGTAGCTCAGTGAGTGAACAATTTTCTTATTTACTTCAATCTCCGAGTAGGTTCCCCAGAAATATGCGTTGAACCCATGTGCACTGACATCGACAGCAACTGTCCACCAGCCACCGACTATTGGTTCAGAAACTACGGTTCCTG
>JBEGSV010000069.1:0-7186 GCA_041179685.1 Actinomycetota bacterium | reverse complement strand
ATGTCTTTGAAGAGCTCGGTGGCTTTGACATCAACCTTGAACTATTCCGTGATGATGTCGATTTCGGTTGGCGAGTTCACACAGCCGGTCACTCAGTCCTAGCAGTCACCTCCGCAATCGGATTCCATGCGCAAGCTGCCTCTTCGGAACGTCGTGCAATTGATATCGAAGGTGCGCCATTACATCGCCCTCTTCTCTTGGATCGACGCAATGCAGCCTATGTTCTCCTTGCAAACTCATCATGGTGGACGCTGCCACTCCTTACTCTTCAATTATTAAGTGGTGCTGCAATCCGCTCGATTGCATATCTCTTTGCAAAGTTGCCGGGATATGCAAGTGATGAAATTCTTGCGATCGTCTCTCTCTTGATTCATCCCGGAGAACTTATCGGCGCCCGAAAAACTCGAAAGAGTCAACGCCTTGTCTCATCTGGCGTAGTGGGTCGTTTTATTCCTTCGCGATGGACCCAACTTCGAAGCGGTGCAGGTCATCTCATCGAAAGAATTCGCACCAAGATATTTCCTGATGATGTCAGCGAGGAATTGCCAGTAATCAGCGATCTCGAGATTAATGAGGATGAAGATATTCTTCAGCCCCTTCAGAACAATCAGTGGCGAACAATCTTTACCAAGCCGCTCGTGATTGCTTCTACATTTCTCCTCATTCTCACCTTAGGTTGGACGCGTCATCGTTGGGGAGCAATCTCAGGCGGCGCCCTTGCAGTCTCTCCAGCAGGAACATCAGATATCTGGAAGTTCTTCCTTGAAAGCTGGCATCACGTAGGCATGGGCTCAAATGTGGCTGCACCAGCATGGATTCTCTTTATTGGAGCTGGCTCCTTGCTCACCTTCGGCAGCGTCCCAGCATTTATCTCGATCTTCTTTATTATCGCGCCATTCTTGGCCCTCTGGAGCGCTCAGCGCCTCCTTCGAGCCCATACATCAAGTCCGATACTCATTGCGATTGCTGCTCTTCTCTATGCGCTATCTCCAATTGCAATTTCAGCAATCAATGGTGGACATCTGGGTGTCGTTGTATTAGTGATCCTCTTTCCAATCTTTCTCACCAATTTCGGTCAGTGGAAGTCGGTGGAAGAACGTTCTATTCGAAACCTCTTTGCACTCGCACTCTTTTTCTGGGTGCTGCAGACATTTAATCCATCGCTATTACTTATCTTGTTCGCAGCCACGCTTTATCTCATCGCCGTCGATTATTTCGCTGCATCTAGGAATATGCGCGACCCACTCTTTCTCACTCGGTTGGCGCGACGCACAATCATCCTCTTCGTTCCCATCATCCTCGCCCTCCCGACTTCCCTCACATATCTCTTGCACCCATCACGCCTCCTCGCCGAAATTGGAATCATGCAGCCAGGTGGCGGAGGAAACCTTGCTCTTCTGGCAAACCCAGGGGGAGTCGGCTCACTCCCATGGTGGTCAATTAGCCCCATAACGCTCCTTCTCATAGTTACGTACTTCTCAACCACCAAAGCCCGTGAGTATGCAACCTACGGAATTGGCTTCCTTCTCTTTGGTGCCCTGATTGCCTCTCTGCAGGTAACGGGCAATGGATCGACAAATAAGGATTATGTTTTCGCAGGAAGCTTCCTCGTAATCGCAACTGCTCTCGCTGTTATTGCCACCGTGATCATGTTTGACGATGTAAGAAGCCGTCTCGAAAATTCTCACTTCAATTACCAACATATTGCTCTCGGTTTAGTTATCTTGCTCAGCGCTTCATATAGCGTCACTTCATCACTTTGGGTTTTCTCAGCTGGCGCCGCCTCACCACTCCAGCGAAAAGCCGAACCCGTTCTTCCGGCTTTCTTAGCCGTTGAGGCAGATGCAAAGACTCTGGTTATCAGACCGATTGTTGAAGATGAGCAGCGCAGCCTTGCTTACTACATTGCGCGCGGTGGCGAGATCACACTTGGTCAACCGGATGTTGCGATCGAGAACCCTGATGTGATCACTCGTGCAGTTGAAGGTTTGATTGATAACACGGGAGTAGGTAGCTCCAAGGTCTTTGCCGCCTTCGGAATTAAATATGTCTTTGTAAAGAATCCTGCTCATGAAGAGTTGATTCAGACCATCGATGGACTTGGTGGATTTAATCGCGCTTCTGCAACAGATGCCGGCACCGTGTGGAAGGTCGCACAACCTACCGGCCGCGCCATCTTTACTGATTTCGAAGGTAAGGCGACAGTGCTTCCAGTTGAACTTGCAACGGTCTCTGCACCTGGTGCCGGAACTCTCACCTTGACCGAGAATTACAGTCAGGGTTGGCAAGCCCTCGCCAGCGGAGTACGCCTTGACCGATCTGAAAATGAATTCGGCCTGCCGCAATTTAAAGTATTCGAGGCCGGTGAAGTCATCTTCCTTCATGATGGCACTAGCCGTCGTGCTTGGCTCTCTATCTTTCTCATCTCACTTGTGACGACAATCGTGATGGCACTTCCTGCTGGTCGAAAGCGACGCGAGCTTGCAGATAGTGAGGTCTCATAATGAGAAGTCGTGCACTGCAACTGCTCACCGCTTTTCTAGCGGTAATTCTCTTCAGTAATGTCGTCTCATTTACAACTAAGAGCAACCGATATTCCGAGAGCTATCCCGCTGTAGTCTGCCCGCCAAATCAACCTGGTCAGAGTTCAGTCATCTCACTGACATCACCAAAGACTCAACTACGCAAGACAGGTGTTGAGACGCTGCTCTTTAAAGATTCACGTACCCGACGTCTTGCGGGAAGTGCGCAGGCAACGGTGATCGATTCTCAGGCAATCACTCCGATTATGTGGCAGGTCCGTACTGAAGTCTGGGCTGGGGGAGTTACCTGTCTTGCACCTGTCTCTTCTCAATGGTTTGTCGGAGCTACAGCAGATGTCACATCTAAAGGAACGCTCACTCTGGTCAATAGTGGATTAGGAAGAGCGCTGGTAGGGGTAACCGTTTACACCGAAAATGGAGTGCAGGCAGAACAGAGTTTTGCCGTGAAGGCCAATTCATTTATTACCGCCCAACTTGCAACGCTGGCACCAGGATCAAAATCGATTGCTATTCATGTAGTTCCCCAAACTGGACGCGTGAATGCTTTTGTCACAGATGAGCGAGGTCGAGGGTTGCAAGCGCTCGGAGGCGACACTGTGAATTCTCAGGAGCTCGCATCGAAGTCGCTGGTGATTCCAGCTATCCCGCAGCAGACTGGTCGCCGATCTTCATTGCCGCACACACTTCGAATTCTGATTCCTGGTGAGGTAGGCGGCCAGATCAACGTTGAAATTAAATCGACTGACGGCACTTTCTCGCCGGCCGGTATTGATGGAAAGACCATTCCAGCTGGAAAGGTTGTAGACCTGCCCCTTGATGTCCTCATGGAATCAGGAAAGTTCGCCCTTCATCTTTCATCAGATCGCCCCTTTGTTGCATCAGTCTTCACTAAGACGCAGGCACAAGGAAAGAGTGATTTCCTCTGGAGCACTCCAGTTCCACCTTTAGTGAAAGGCACTTTCGCTTCGACGGGATTGGCGCCACTACTTGTCTTTACTGGCAATGAGATCGCCGTCGATATTGAGATCACCTCTATCAATGGGAAGAAGCGAAAGATCTCCCTTCGCGGAGACGACATCGCGACCTATCAACTCTCTGAACGCATCCGAGCATTTACAATTATCAAGAGTTCCGAAAAGACCTATGGCGCGGCTCTGATTACCTCGAAGAGCGGCTTCGGATATGCGCCATTGGTCACAGGTAGCATTCTTACTCGAACATCTATTCCTCGCTCCAATATTCGAGTGTTGATTCCATAACTTTTGCACTCGCTCCCACTAATCTTGCATCCATGAGTTCATTGGCAGGACGTCCCTGTTCCCGTGTCAGCTGTCGCACTGCTGCCACAATGACTCTTACCTATATTTACGCAGAATCTCGCGCGGTATTGGGTCCGATTGCAATGTTCTCGGAACCCCATGCCTACGATCTCTGCGAACGTCATGCTGCTCGATTGACTGTTCCTAATGGTTGGACGGTAGAGCGAGAGCTCCATGAGAGCGAAGGTCAAGGTCCAAGTGAAGATGACCTTATGGCAATTGCAGATGCAGTAAGAGAAGTTGCCCGCAACCACCAAGAACAACCCAGTGAGTCAACCTCGCCACAAGTTTCGCAGGTTGGTCGTCGCGGACACCTCCGTGCAGTTCCTTCTTAAGAGCAAACCTCTTACTATTGCTCCATGAGCGCATCAATTTTCAAGGCATATGACATCCGCGGATTAGTAGATGGAGAAATTACCCCTGACTTCACCTTCGCAACCGGTGCCGCATTCGCTCGATTTCTCAAGCAAGAGCGCGAACCAGGCACTGTAGTAATCGGTGAAGATATGCGCCCTAGTTCGCCAGAACTTGCAGATGCATTTAGCGCAGGTATCACTTCACAAGGCCTTGATGTAATTCGAATCGGTCTCGCTTCAACAGATATGTTGTATTTCGCAGCGGGCAAGTTAAATCTTCCAGGTGCGATGTTTACAGCAAGCCATAACCCTGCTCCTTATAACGGAATCAAAATGTGCCTCTCAGGTGCACGTCCTATCGGTAAAGAATCAGGGCTGCTCCTCATAGAAAAATATGTCAACGAGGGATCACCTATCCCATTGAGCCAGGTCGGCGTCGAACGACGCCAAGAGATGCTGGAAGATTATGTGAGCCACCTACTTGAGATGGTTAACCTATCGGAGACTCGACCACTCAAGATTGTGATCGATGCTGGAAATGGAATGGCTGGCCATACCGCCCCTGCCGTCTTTAGGCGCCTCAACGCCGAGGTCATCGAGATGTATTACGAGCTCGATGGAACCTTCCCCAACCATGAGGCAAACCCGATTGATCCAAAGAACTTACGCGATTTACAAGCGGCTGTGCTCGAACATAAGGCAGATATTGGCCTTGCCTTCGATGGCGATGCAGATCGCTGCTTCCTGGTTGATGAGAAAGGCGACTTAGTCAATCCATCAGCCCTTACCGCCCTGATCGCAACACGTGAACTCGCAAAATATCCAGGTTCAACAATTATCTATAACTTGATTTCATCTCGCGCTGTCAAAGAAGTAGTAGAAGAAAATGGCGGCACCGCTGTCCGCTCCAGAGTTGGTCACTCGTACATCAAGAAGTTGATGGCCGAGACCGGCGCGGTATTTGGGGGAGAGCACTCAGGTCATTTCTACTTCCGAGATTTCTGGCGCGCCGATTCTGGAATGTTGGCTGCGCTCTATGCAATTGCGGCGCTAGGTGAGAAAGATGTCCCACTCTCACAACTCTTTGCGCCATTTAATCGCTATTCATCGAGCGGTGAAATCAATTCGACAGTCGCAGATGCAACCGCGGCTACAAAGTTGATTGAAGATCATTACGGCGCAATTGCCGGAGTCGAGCTCGACCGCCTAGATGGATTGACCGTCTCTGGCGATACATGGTGGTTTAACTTGCGCGCCTCCAATACCGAACCTCTCCTTCGACTCAACGTTGAGGCTACAACCGAGCAAGAGATGGCAAGTATTCGCGATTCAGTTCTCAACACCATCCGCGCATAACGGTTAATTCTGCCTTTCTCGCCCTCTCCTAGTAATCTATCCCCATAGCCGATCAGCACAGTAGAGCCCTACGCCGAAGGTCAAGCGAAAAAATAGAAACGCCCATCTCAATGTGAGGGCCTATTCAGGGAGATATATAAATGTCAGTTACAACCGTTCCTAAGCACGATATTGCAGATGCTTCTCTTGCTGCAGCTGGTCGCAAGCGCATTGAGTGGGCAGAGCGCAACATGCCTGTCCTTGCTCAGATTCGCGAGCGTTTCGAGAAGACAAAGCCATTTACCGGCGTCCGCATCTCTGCATGTATGCACGTCACAACTGAGACAGCGAACTTGATGCGCGTACTCAAGGCAGGCGGAGCAGAGATCGCTCTCTGCGCTTCAAACCCACTTTCTACTCAGGATGACACAGCAGCTGCTCTTGTCCACGAGTACGGAATCTCAGTCTTTGCGCGTAATGCAGTCGACCGCGATGGTTACTACGCACATATCAACGCTTCACTTGATATCGAGCCACACCAAGTCTTTGATGATGGTTGCGACCTCGTGAATACACTTCACACAACACGTCGCGAACTTCTTCCAAATATCTCAGGTGGATGCGAAGAGACAACAACAGGTGTAATCCGTCTTAACCAGATGGCTAAGGATGGCGCCCTTACATTCCCGATGATCGCCGTTAATGACACCGATACAAAGCATATGTTCGATAACCGCTTTGGAACCGGCCAGTCAACTCTCGATGCTGTCTTCCGTGCAACAAACTTCTTGCTCGCTGGTCGCGTACTTGTTGTCGCAGGTTTTGGTTACTGCGGTAAGGGTGTTGCAGAGCGAGCAAAGGGTATGGGTGCAGATGTCATCGTGACCGAGATTGACCCAACTAAGGCACTTGATGCAATGATGCAGGGCTACCGCGTCATGCCAATGACAGAGGCAGCAAAGGTTGGCGATGTCTTTATTACTGTGACAGGTAACCGCGATGTACTTCGCGATGAGCACTTCGCTGTGATGAAGGATGGCGCAATTATGGCTAACTCAGGTCACTTCGATATCGAAATCGATGTGGCTTGGCTCGAGCAGAATGCAAAGTCAAAGAATGCAAAGATGCGCCACCAGACAGATGAGTATGTACTCGCTGATGGTCGTCGCCTACTCCTCATCGCAGAAGGTCGTCTCGTTAACCTCGGTGCAGCAGAAGGACACCCAGCATCAGTAATGGATATGTCATTCTCTGATCAGGCACTCACAGCTGAATACCTCGTAAAGGAAGCGAAGAACCTCAAGCCAGGCGTTCACGATGTTCCTTCATATATCGATAAGGAAGTTGCTTCACTTAAGCTCAAGTCAATGGGTGGAAATATCGACACACTTACACCGGCACAAGAGTTGTACCTCAACTCATGGGAGCACGGTTCATAAATGGCTCGAATCCTGGTCGTCGATGACGATCTAGATCTGGCAGAGATGCTTGGAATTGTTCTTACAAGTTCAGGCTTCGATGTTGATCTCGTCAATCGTGGAGACGAGGCGCTAGAGGCATTTAGAAATAATCCTCCAGACCTCGTTCTCCTCGATGTGATGCTTCCAGGAATAGATGGCATCGAGGTCTGCAC
>JBEGSV010000068.1:0-5463 GCA_041179685.1 Actinomycetota bacterium | reverse complement strand
GTCTTCTTAATGGAAGAGCATGTACATCCACAGACTAAGGCTGTTGTGATTACACGCGCAAAGCCGCTCGGGATTAAAGTGGTAGAGGTAGATGCAGGACATGTTGCACGAGATGGATATGACGGAGAGTTCTTCGGACTTCTTCTTCAGTATCCAGATACAACCGGCGAAATTATCGATTACACAGCAGTAACTGAGTACGCACATTCAAAGAACGCGCTCGTAATAGCTGCAACTGATCTACTTGCCCTCACCTTACTGAAGGCGCCAGGGGAGTGGGGTGCAGATATTGCTGTTGGAACTTCACAACGTTTCGGTGTTCCCATGGGATTCGGCGGACCGCACGCTGGCTTCCTCGCGGTTCGCAATGGCCTCGAACGATCCATGCCAGGTCGTTTAGTCGGTCAAAGTATCGATGCAAATGGACTTCCAGCATTTCGCTTAGCTCTTCAGACTCGTGAACAACATATCCGACGCGACAAGGCGACATCAAATATCTGTACTGCTCAAGCGCTTCTTGCGAATATGAGCGCCTTCTATGCGATGTGGCATGGCCCAGCCGGACTTCGTGCAATCGCAGAACGAGTCAATAACTTTGCTTCTCGACTTCAGGTAGCGTCACAATCACGCAATGGAAATGTATTCGATACCGTAACGGTAGATGTTGATGATGCATCAGCTATCCATAAGAAGGCAGATGCAAAGGGAATAAACTTTGCTCATGTGAGCGCCACTGAGGTTCGTATCTCATTTGATGAAGAGACAACAGAAGAGACTTTTGCGCAGGTATTAGAAATTCTTTCGCTGAAAGATGCGGGGGAGAAATCAATCTCCTCATCACTTCTTCGTACAAGTACTTATCTCACGCATCCGGTCTTTAATACTAACCATAGTGAAACTGGAATGATGCGCTACCTTCGCAATCTTGCAGATCGCGATTTGGCGCTTGATCGAACAATGATTCCACTTGGCTCTTGCACTATGAAGCTCAATGCAGTCACAGAGATGGAGGCGGTCACCTGGCCAGAATTCTCATCGCTGCACCCATTTGCACCTGCAGTTCAGAGCCAAGGATCCAGAAAATTGATTAAGCAGCTCTCTGATTGGCTGGTCGCAATCACTGGATACGATGCGGTCTCACTCCAACCCAACGCTGGAAGTCAGGGAGAATTTGCTGGCCTACTTGCAATCCGCAACTATCACGATTCACGCGGCGACCATGCACGTAATATCTGCCTTATTCCATCGAGCGCTCATGGAACCAATGCTGCATCTGCAGTGATGGCGGGCATGAGGGTCATCGTCGTCGATTGTGACGAGCATGGAAATGTCTCTGTCGACGATATCAAGGCAAAGATTGCAGAGCATGGCGATTCTTTAGCTGCGCTGATGATTACATACCCATCAACACATGGTGTTTTTGAGACTGCAGTATCTGAGATCTGCGGACTTGTTCATGACGCTGGGGGACAGGTCTATGTTGACGGCGCAAATCTCAACGCTCTAGTTGGCGTTGCGCAGCCAGGAAAATTTGGCGCAGATGTTTCTCACCTTAATCTCCATAAGACATTTGCAATTCCACATGGTGGTGGGGGACCAGGTGTAGGTCCTGTGATTTCTCGCGCGCACCTTGCGCCATTTCTGCCAAACCACCCACTCGATGAACTAGCGGGTCCTGCAACAGGTCCCGGACCAGTCTCTGGTGCGCCATTTGGTTCGGCGAGCATCTTGCCAATCTCGTGGGCTTACATTCGCTTGCTGGGGGGAGTAGGTCTTACCCATTCAACTCAGGTAGCGATCTTGTCTGCTAACTACATCGCTACAAAACTTTCGCAGAGCTATCCCATTCTCTATACCGGAGCCAATGGACGTATCGCCCACGAGTGCATCCTCGATATCCGCGGTATCACGAAGGATTCTGGAGTGACTGTTGATGACATTGCTAAGCGATTGATGGATTACGGCTTCCATGCACCGACGATGTCTTTCCCTGTCGCAGGTACGTTGATGATTGAGCCAACAGAGTCGGAAGATATCGCCGAGATCGAACGCTTTATCGCTGCAATGATCGCTATCCGTGGCGAGATTCAGGAGATCATCGACGGCAAGGTTGCCGTTGAAGGCTCGGCGCTACGCCATGCACCTCATACGGCGCTGACCGTCAGTTCGAGCGAGTGGGATAGGGCTTACCCTAGAGAAAAAGGTGGCTATCCAAAGGCTCTGGAGGGCTTTATTAGCGGTGAACTCATTGGCGCTCGAATGAAGTATTGGCCACCAGTCTCGCGTATCGATGGCGCACATGGAGATAGAAATTTAATCTGTTCATGTGCACCGGTTGATGACTTTAGATAGCGCTCAAAAGGTAATTCAGATCCCGTAGGGGGTGGGGTCAGATTACTCTGACTTTACATAATGTAACTTATCGGCATTAGGTCTAAGGGTACGAGCCAGGCCCCAGAGCGTCGTCTGCCAGAGAGCTTCAATGACTATCGCCTTGCTCATCTTTGAAACGCCGTTAATGCGCTCTACAAAGGTAATAGGAACTTCGACTTGTGATGCACCTGCAAGATCGCTCGCCATCGCCATCTCAATTTGGAAACAATATCCAGTTGCCGTCATTTGAGTGAGATTGAGACGTTTTAAGAGATCGATCGAGTAAACCCGAAAACCTCCAGTGAGGTCATGCAGCGGTATCCGTAGGGCGATTCGGGCATATGCAGTGCCTGCGCGAGATAACAATTGGCGCGTCAACGGCCAATTAACGACAGAGCCACCCTTTATCCAACGAGTTCCTAGAGTTATCGACAATTGAGATGAATGGTGAGCATCTAACATCGCCGGCAGATCTTCCACTCGATGAGATCCATCTGCATCCATGGTGACGACATGGGTGTAATTTCCATCGTTGATTACTTGAGCAAAACCAGCGCGATAGGCCGCACCTAGCCCTGCCTTTCCAGGCCTGCGAAGTACCTTTACCCAGCTGAGTCTCAAATTATCGACAATATCTGCCGTCTGGTCAGGAGAGTTGTCGTCAATAACGAGAACATCGAAATCTCGTTGATTATGTAAAGCGGTGAGCGAATTGAGAAGCTCAACGATCGCTATTGATTCATTGTAGGTCGGAATCAGAATGACTGGCTTCACGAACTACTCCTTCTTCTCATGAGGGCTACTGTTATAAGAACCAAGGAGAAGAGTATTACTAAGGATGTAAATAATTCGCCATATCGGAGAGCGAGCGTTTGATTGTTTCGAACCTCAATTCGCTCAGATAGCGAGCCCACTTCCCCATCATCTAAGCGAGAAATAATCGTCCCGTCATAGTTTATAAATGCAGATGGCCCAGTAGTTGAAACAGAGACTATATTTCTGCCGGCCTCGATGGCTCGGATTCTCGTGATATTTAATTGTTGCTCGCCTTCAGCGCTGCCAGAGAAAGTCGCACTATTAGTCATAACGGCAAGTAGCCCAGAGCTCCGCGCACTCTCTCGGATGATTCCATCGTTAAGGATTTCATAGCAAATTATCGAAGATATCTTTATTTGATTCACTTCATGCACAACTAGTTCGCTACCAGGGGTGAAATCTGTGACTCGATCTGTATGTGGAGAGATGATTGATGCAATCGACCTGAGCGGAATATATTCACCAAAAGGCGTTAGATATCGCTTGATATACGTCGACTCAGGATTTCCATTCTTCGAAAAGAGAATCGCTGCATTTGAAAGCACTCTTCCATTGAGAATAGCTCCAGCAAGTATCGGGATCTTTATCTCTTGTTGAAGATTCTGTAATTTCTCTTTTACAAGTACGTTTCGTAGAGGGTCAACATCGATGGCGTTCTCTGGCCAGAGAATGAGTTGATCGCTTTCATCAGAATCAGAACGCGTTCTAGTGATGTGATTATCCAAAACCGCCTGCGCTCGTGAGTTGAAAGAGAGACCTCGCTCTGGCACTCCCCCTTGCACCGCGCGAATCTTCAGACCTTCACCTGAAGACTCTTGGTTGAGCGGAAAGGATGCAGCTAAAAGCAGAAGAGTTACTAATGAAAAGTTGAGAGCCTTGGGTTGTAACAGGAGGAGAGAGATTGCCAAGGTTGCAACGGAGAGTAAGGTGACGCCCAAGAGTGAAACAAGTTTTACCAGCGGTGAATCAGCCTGCGAGAAAGCGACTCGACTCCAACCAAATCCTCCGAACGGGAAGAGGCCCTTCACTTCATCCGCAAGGATAATTGCCGCGATCAGGACGATTGGATTCTTAACATACCGAGCAAGGATGCCGACAGGAATTAGATAGAAGCCTTGCAAGATCGCAAGCAATATCCACGGTGTAACACCGACGAAGCTCTTACTCCAACTGAGAATGATTGCATTTGCGAGAAAGGCAAAGAGAAATGAGTTCCAAACTTGGTTTCTGCCATTGAGTAGGACTTTTACATATATCGCGTAAGCAATCGGGGCTGTGAACCAGAGCGATAGCGGAGCAAAACTTGCTGAAGATAAAATTGCAGCAAGAGCAATCAGCAATTGATTTTTAAATCTCACCATCCAAGGGCTGCAATCAGACGATCGACACTTGCCCCCAGCCCGTACTCTTCTTTCATTCGGTAGATTTCTGAGAGATCATCCGGTTTTTTAGGCATCGCTATCGACATCTGAGGAAGAGCGACATCTCGCGCACAGTGAACCAATGTTGGCGCGATCTTGAGGTACTCCTCCCCTGCAATAATCTTCTTCGCTAGCGCTGCAGGAAGTGCTTCATGGCCTGCCTTTGCGCCTTTGAGTGCTTCTTCAACAGTTGCAAAGTTATTTGCAATTAACGCCGCGCCTTTCTCGCCGATTCCACGCACTCCCGGTAATCCATCGGAAGGGTCTCCACGAAACATAGCGAATAGCGCATAACGCTCTCCTGGAATTGAATACTTATTAGCTACCCACTGAGTATCGACGAGATCATGGGCGGAGATTCCCTTTGCGAGGTAGACAACTTTGATGTCGCGCTTGTCGTCGACCAATTGGAATAAATCTCGATCTCCGGTGACAACTCGAATGGGGCCTTTTTCACGAGAGGCAAAAGTTGCCATCACGTCGTCAGCCTCGTAATCATCAACGCCGACCATTGGAATGCCAAAGGCATCAATGAGGTCGAGTAAAACTGGTATTTGAGGAGTAAGGGTCTCAGGCTCTTCCTCTTCTTCGCTATCAGCCTCTAAACGATTTGCTTTGTAATCTGGAAAGAGTTCAACGCGCCATGATGGTCGCCAATCGCCCTCAATACATGCAACCAATCGGTTGGGCGAATACATAGAGACAAGGCGAGCTGTCATATCGAGATACCCACGAATTGCATTGACCGGCATACCTGATGGTGAGAGCAAGGTATCGGGCATGCCGTAGTACGCGCGGTACCAGAGAGAGGCGCTATCGAGGAGCATCAAGGTCATAGTTCGCCCACCATATA
>JBEGSV010000067.1:0-6552 GCA_041179685.1 Actinomycetota bacterium | reverse complement strand
CACGTGAGATTACACAGCTCGGTAAGTGGGATGGCGCACGTGCACCATTCGCACCGGTTGCCGCAGGTAGCGCTCCATCTGTATCAGGAGACCAGGCGGTTCTTACCTCATGGCGCCGCCTGCTCGATATGGGCACAATGCAGCGCGGTGAAGATAACTTGGCTGGAACTCGTCGCCAGACAGTTGCTGTTATCTCCGAGAAGCGCGCATCTGCCGCCGGTGTAACAACTGGAGATCAAGTTCGTATCTCTAATGCATATGGTTCCATCACACTTCCAGTCCTCGTTGAAGATATTCATGACGATGCTGTGTGGATTCCGCGTAACTCATTTGGTTCTCAGGCACTTACCGCGCTCGATGCGGTTCACGGCGAACTAGTAACGGTGGTGAAGGCATGACAACAGCAGAACTTCTAGGACAAGACCCAGGATGGCTTGTTGTATTGAAGGCAGTTCTCGTCTTTGTAATCTGCGTTGTTTCAACGTTGATGGCTGTCTGGACCGAGCGCCGCGTTCTCGCAAAGATGCAGCAGCGCACTGGCCCAAACCGTGTTGGTCCCTTTGGACTTCTGCAATCTCTCTCTGATGGCGTAAAGCTTGCACTCAAAGAGGACATCATTCCGGCTGCGGCAGATAAGGTTGTATTTATCGCCGCCCCAATCATCGCTGCAGCGATGTGCTTTATGTCTTTCGCTGTTATTCCGATGACTGGCGTCGTCACCATCTTTGGCCGCGAAACTGCCATGCAGCTGACTGACATTCCAGTGGGCGTGCTCTACATCTTGGCCGTTACCTCAATCGGTGTATATGGCGTTGTCCTTGCGGGTTGGTCATCAGGTTCGACCTATCCACTGCTCGGCGGTCTTCGCTCAAGCGCACAAGTTATTTCATATGAAGTAGCAATGGGCCTCTCGCTCGTAGCGGTCTTTATCTATGCCGGATCAATGTCGACTTCAGATATTGTCGCTTCACAACACGATCACATCTGGAATGCAGTCGTCCTGTTCCCATCATTTGTTATCTACGTGATTTCAATGGTCGGTGAAACCAACCGCGCACCGTTCGACTTGGCAGAGGCTGAAGGAGAGCTCGTAGGTGGATTCCACACCGAGTATTCATCGCTCAAGTTCGCACTCTTCTTCCTCGCGGAATACGTCAACATCATCGCGGTATCAGCGCTTGCAACAACGCTCTTCCTTGGCGGATATCACGCGCTGCCAGGCCTCGGATTTACCGAAGCATGGTTAGGCGGTTGGTTCGGAATCGTCTGGTTCTTCCTCAAGGTGAATCTCTTCTTCTTCCTCTTTATGTGGCTTCGAGCATCCCTGCCACGTCTTCGCTATGACCAATTTATGAAGTTCGGTTGGAAGGTTCTTATCCCAGCATCGCTCGTATGGATCATGGTCGTTGCATCACTTCGCGTGATTCAGCAGAACGGTGCATCACGCGCGGTCGCACTTGCATTCGCTCTTGGCATCGTAGTTATCGTCATGGCAATCTCAACAGTCTTCGAAAAATCAAAGGCAGAGGCTCGCAAGCCACTACCTGAGGGCGAAGCGCCAGATTTCCCACTGCCACAACTTCCAGGTGTTTCATCTTTCAACGCATCAACCCAAACGCATGCAAGCCAGGCACATACTTCAGGAGGCACCAATGAGTAATTCATTAGAACCAAAGAAGTCTGGCGCTGCCAAAGACATCAATGATGTCTCATATGTAGAGGTTGAACAGCCGGGACCAGCATCTCTTGGAAAGCAGTCACTCGGTTTCTGGGTCACCTTCAAAACAATGTTTAAGAAGAACCTCAGCGTTCAATATCCAGATGTGAAAGCTCCTACAGAAGAGCGTTTCCATGGTCGCCATCAGCTTAACCGCCACCCAGATGGACTCGAGAAGTGCATCGGTTGCGAGCTCTGTGCATGGGCATGTCCTGCAGATGCAATCTATGTTGAAGGTGGAGATAACACCCCAGGCAATCAGGTTTCTCCTGGTGAGCGCCACGGTGCGGTCTACCAAATTAACTATCTTCGCTGCATCTTCTGCGGTCTCTGTGTTGAAGCATGTCCAACTCGCGCATTGACCATGACAAACGAATATGAACTTGCAGATGATTCTCGCGAGAAGTTGATTTTTGAGAAGCAAGATCTTCTCGCCCCACTTCGCGCAGGAATGGTGATGCCACCACACCCAATGTATCCAGATATGGATGAGAACAACTATTACCGCGGTGAAGTTACTTCAGCAGATCCTTCACAGGGTCCAATTTTCGATGGCACAACAGCGGGGGAGGCTAAGTAATGGTTATCCAGACTCCAGAGGCAGTGATGTTCTGGATCCTCGCTCCATTAGCTGTTCTCTCAGCCCTTGGAATGTTGCTGGTAAAGAAGGCTGTTCACTCAGCTCTCTTGCTTGCTTGGGTCATGATCACACTTGCCATCTTCTACATCGCACAAGAGGCGTTATTCCTCGGAATCGTTCAGATTGTTGTCTACACCGGCGCTGTAATGATGCTCTTCCTCTTTATCTTGATGCTCGTCGGCGTTGATTCATCTGATTCACTCACCGAGACAATCAAGGGTCTTCGCCCAATTGCGATCACCGCAGCTATCGGTTTCGGTGGCTTGATGGTTGCTCTCATTGGTCGCGCAACTCTCGGTCGCGCACCTGTCGGACTTGAGGCAGCTAATGCTGAGGGCAATGTTCAGGGGTTGGCGAAGTTGCTCTTCTCTGATTATGTCTGGCCATTTGAAGTTGTCTCTGCCCTCTTGATTACTGCTGCGCTCGGCGCAATGGTGCTAGCTCACCACGAGCGCACAGTTGCTCGCCCAACGCAGCGCGAGAGCGCAATCGCACGCTTCCGTACCGGTTCACTTGCAAGCGCCGCTGGACTTCCAGGTCCTGGCGTCTTTGCTCGCCACAATGCAGTCGATGTTCCAGCGCTACTTCCAGATGGAACACCAGCGCCAACATCTATCTCTGCAACTCTCAAGGCTCGTGGCGACATGCTCGAGTCGAGCCAGTTCCAATTAGATGTTGTTGATACCACTGTTGTGGAGGAGAAGTAATGAATCCAAATAACTACCTCTACCTCTCAGCGCTTCTCTTCACCATCGGTGCGATCGGTGTTGTTGTTCGCCGCAATGCGATTGTCGTCTTCATGTGTGTTGAGCTCATGCTCAATGCTGCAAACCTTGCATTTGTAACTTTCTCACGTATCAACGGCACTTTGGATGGACAGGTCACCGCCTTCTTCACCATGGTTGTTGCCGCTTGTGAAGTTGTAGTTGGTCTAGCCATTATCGTGGCGATTTATCGCTCACGCCGATCAGCATCTGTCGACGATGCTAGTTTGTTGAAGCGATAAATATGAATACCTCATCCACACTTGTTTATCTGATTGCGCTTCCACTCTTTGGCGCAGCGACACTTCTGCTCGGTGGACGCCGCACAGATAAGTGGGGCCACCTCTTTGCAACTGCAATGGCAGCGAGCTCATTCGGAGTTGGCCTGTATCAATTGGCAGAGATGCTCTCTCGTTCAACTGAAGAGCGCGCTGTCACTCAGAAGTTATTCTCATGGATCGCTGTCGGTGAATTTAATATCGATGCCGCCCTGCTGCTTGATCAGCTATCAATCTGCTTCGTTCTTCTCATCACTGGTGTAGGTACCTTGATTCATATCTACTCCATCTCATATATGGCTCATGATGAGAACCGTCGTCGTTTCTTTGCATATCTCAACCTCTTTATCGCTGCCATGCTCCTCTTGGTGCTCGGCAACTCATATCTCAACCTTTATGTAGGTTGGGAGGGCGTGGGCCTTGCTTCATATCTGTTGATTGGTTTCTGGAATCAGAAGCCTGCCTATGCAACTGCCTCAAAGAAGGCATTTGTTATGAACCGAGTTGGCGATATGGGTCTCTCATTTGCCATCATGATTGCCTTTGCGACCCTAGGAACAACGACATTTGCTGGCGTTGCAGAGCATGCACATCACGCATCGGAGGCAGCGCTTACCGCTATTGGAATCATGCTTGTGATTGCCGCCGCTGGTAAGTCTGCTCAGTTCCCACTACAGGCATGGCTCGGCGATGCAATGGCTGGCCCAACACCAGTCTCTGCGCTTATTCACGCAGCAACAATGGTTACTGCAGGCGTCTACCTCATCGTTCGTTCAAACTTTATCTTTGAAGCTGCTCCAACCGCACAACTAGTTGTTCTAATTGTCGGCGCCATTACATTGCTCTTCGGTGCTCTCATCGGTACCGCTAAAGATGACATTAAGAAGGCGCTTGCTGCTTCAACAATGTCGCAGATCGGTTACATGATTCTCGCTTCAGGTCTTGGCCCAGTGGGTTACGTCTTTGCAATCATGCACCTTCTTACCCATGGCTTCTTCAAGGCGAGCATGTTCCTTGGCGCAGGTTCGGTCATGCACGGTATGAACGATGAAGTAAATATGCGAAAGTTCGGAAACCTTCGTAAGTTCATGCCGATCACCTTCGTCACCTTTGGATTTGGTTACCTCGCCATCATTGGTGTTCCGCCATTTGCTGGTTTCTATTCAAAGGATGGAATCATCGAAACGGCATTTAACGCCGGTGGATTTAAGGGATTGCTCTTGGGTGGAATCACACTCCTTGGCGCTGCAATCACAGCTTTCTACATGACACGCGTTATGGTCCTTACCTTCACCAGCAAGGCACGTTGGGATGACGATGCTCATCCACACGAATCTCCGGCCTTGATGTGGATTCCAATTGCGATTCTCTCAATCGGATCAATTGCATCTGGCTTCCTCTTCAAGCAGGGCGACGCTCTAGCAAATTGGCTCAACCCAGTATTTGGTGAGCATGGCGAGCACCATGAAGAACATATGTTCGAACCAATCGTTGTCTCAGCGATGGCGATGACTGCAGTAATCATCGGCGTCATAATCGCGCTCCGTAAGTACCAGTTCGCTGAAATCTCGAAGGAAGCGCCAGAGAACGTATCTATCTTTACTCGCCTTGCTCGCAAGGATCTCGGTCAAGATGCCTTCAATGAGGCAGTATTTATGCGCCCAGGTCAGGCACTCACATCTGCTCTTGTTAAGGGCGATAAGTCAGTTGTTGATGGCGCAGTCAGTGGAATCGGTCGCCTTGCGATTGCATCCGGTTCTGTACTTCGTAAGTCACAGACAGGCTTTGCTCGCAGCTATGCAGCATTCATTCTCATCGGTGCGATCGTTTTGATCGCTGGAATCTGGGTGGTCACACAATGAGTTCATTAGTCACGCTCGCTCTGCTGCCACTCTTGGGAGCGCTCATTGTTGGCGTCCTGCCAAATAACAATGTTCTCCGCATCAAGCAGGCAGCGCTTGGATCAACGATCCTCACTGCACTCTTCGGTCTCTATATCGCGACCCAATTCGCAGCGAAAGAGACAGCCTTTCAATTCGTTCAGAAGAATGAATGGATCCCATCATTTGCAATCAACTTCTCTGTCGGCGTCGATGGGCTAGCACTTGTACTGATTGTGATGTCAGTTGTGCTGACTCCAATCGTTGTACTTGCAGGGTGGAACGAATCTGAAGGTGGACGTTGGTCTGCCAAGGTCTTCTACATTTTGATTCTTGTTCTCGAGACGATGATGATCGGCGTCTTTGCCGCAACTGATGTCTTCTTGTTCTATGTCATCTTCGAAGCGATGTTGATTCCTGTCTACTTCCTCATTGGTGGATACGGCACAGGCGAACGAGCAGCAGCTGCTGTGAAGTTCCTTCTCTACAGCCTCTTCGGTGGACTTTTGATGCTCGCATCAATCATCGGAATTTATGTCGTCTCAAGTAATGCCGGCTATGCAAGCTTTGATATCACTGAGCTCGCAGAACTCCATACAGTGATGAGTTCGACTACTCAGAACCTGCTCTTCTTAGGATTCTTTATCGCCTTTGCAATTAAGGCACCGCTCTGGCCACTACATACATGGTTGCCTGATGCGGCTAAGGCTGGATCTCCTGGCACATCAGTGCTCCTCCTCGGTGTTCTCGACAAAGTTGGAACCTTTGGAATGATCCGCTTCTGCATCACTATCTTCCCTGATGCAAGTAAGACATTTACGCCGGTAATTATCGTCCTCTCTGTTATCTCAATTCTCTACGGCGCATTCCTTGCAATCGGTGCCCGCGACTTGAAGCGTTTGATTGCCTATACATCAATCTCTCACTTCGGATTCATCACTATGGGAATCTTTGCGATGACAACCCAGGGCCACTCAGGTGCAACCCTCTATATGTTCAATCACGGCTTCTCGACCGCTGCCCTCTTTATCGTGGGCGGATGGATGATTGCTCGCCGAGGTTCATCAACAATCGCTGATTTCGGTGGCCTCCAGCGCGTTACTCCGGTCATGGCATGGATGTTCTTCTTCGCCGGAATGTCATCACTGGCACTTCCTGGACTTTCGAGCTTCGTCTCTGAATTCTTGGTACTTGTCGGCACATATACCCGCTATCCAGTAGCGGCGATCCTTGCGACCTTCGGAATCGTTCTTGCAGCTTTGTATATCTTGAT
>JBEGSV010000066.1:0-4585 GCA_041179685.1 Actinomycetota bacterium | reverse complement strand
TCTGCACTTCGTAAAATTGCCGCCCACTATGGCGTTGACTTTAAAGAGGTTCTCACCGGATTTAAATGGTTGGCCAAGATTGAAGATCTCGCCTATGGATATGAAGAAGCGATTGGATATGCCGTCGATTCTGAGACCGTCAACGATAAGGATGGCGTATCAGCCGCCCTCTTCCTGGCGCAGATTGCGATGGATCTTAAGCGAGAAGGTCTGACCCTCGCCGACCTCCTTGATGAGATCTGGGCTCGCCACGGCTTCCATGGAACAGAGCAGATCTCTATCCGAGTCTCCGATATGGGGGCGATTACCCGCCTTTTGGCTACTTTGCGTTCAAATCCCCCTCAAGAGATCGCGGGACGTGCGGTAGAGGCTATAGATGACCTTGCAGCGCCTACAGATGGCCTGCCTCCGACTGATGGTCTGCGGATCTGGCTCGCTGGCGGTATCCGCGCCATCATCCGCCCATCAGGAACTGAGGCGAAGATGAAGTGTTATATCGAGGTCATCACCAAGGATGGGCAAGAGTCAGCGGCTCTGATAAATGAGCTTCGCGAGCCGCTACGCGAATTCCTTACTCAATAATTTAAGCGCCGAAACGCTCTTTAAATTCATCGAGCATTGCAGCTGCAGCTGATGCACCGCTGCGCTTTACGCCGGCATCCATAAAGGCCAAGAGCATGTCGAGGTTCTTCACGCCGCCTGCACTCTTCACCTCCATCTTCTCTGAGACAGATGCTCGCATCAGTTTTACATCTTCAAGGATCGCACCGGTTGGGGCGAAACCAGTTGATGTCTTCACGTAATCGGCACCCGATGCTTCAACGAGCTGGCAGGCTTTCACGATCTCTTCTTTGGTGAGGTATGCATTTTCAAGGATGACCTTGACCTGGTGTCCACCAGCGGCAGCAACGACTGCTGCAAGTTCATCGCGAACTTCGTCATACATTCCCGATTTCATCCAACCAATATTCATGACAACATCAATTTCAGTTGCTCCATCGGCAACAACTTGCTTAGTCTCAAAGACCTTTACTGAGGTAGCTGAGTTACCGTGTGGAAAGCCGACCACAGTACCTACGTGAACATCCGAGCCGCGCAAAATCTCTGCACAAAAAGCTACATCGGCAGGTTTACAACAGACAGATGCAACGTCGTACTTCATCGCAACTTCGCAACCCTCGCGCACTTCATCGCGTGACATTTCTGGACGTAGAAGTGCGTAATCAATTGTCTTTGCAACTTCTCGCAAGGTGTACTTAGCCATAATCAGAATCCTCTACTTATTCTGCAGCGATTGCTGCATATGCCGGCTTAACGATTTCGTCGATAATGAGAAGGCGCTCTTCAAATGGGATGAAGGCGCTCTTGAGCGCATTAATGGTGACGCGTTGGAGATCAAGGAAGTTCCAGTCACATGCCTTAACAAGTTCGTTCATCTCACGGCTCATAGAGGTTGCTGACATAAGGCGGTTGTCGGTATTGACTGTGATGCGGAAACGAAGCTTCGCCAATTTTCCGATCGGATGATCAGCGAAAGATGTTGCTACACCGGTCTGAATATTTGAAGATGGACACATCTCGAGAGGAATGCGACGGTCGCGAAGATAGGAAGAGAGGCGTCCTAAACGAGGTGGCGTGTGATTGAAATCAATATCATCTGCGATACGAACGCCATGTCCTAGTCGCTCGGCGCCACAGATTTGAATTGCCTCCCAAATCGACGGCAAGCCATAGGCCTCGCCGGCATGGATGGTGAAGTGTGCGTTCTCTTTGCGAAGGTATTCGAAGGTATCGAGTTGATCGCTTGGTGGGAATCCATCTTCTGGCCCAGCGATATCAAAACCAACAACACCCTTATCGCGATACTTTACAGCGAGCTCTGCAACTTCCTGAGAAAGTTTATTTTGGCGCATGCCGCAGAGAAGCGAGACTACGCGAATCGTGTTTCCCTCTGCCTTCGCCTCTTTCTCGCCTTCACGGAATCCTTCGAGTATCGCTTCAATAACTTCAGAGAGGCTCATGCCTTTCTCTGTAAGGAGTTCTGGCGCCATGCGAACTTCAGCATAGACAACGCCATCGCGAGCGAGATCGACTGCACATTCGCGAGAAACGCGAACGACATCTTGGCGACGCTGCATTACAGCAACAGTATGTGCGAATGTTTCTAAGTAGAGAACAAGGGAACCAGAGTCACATGATTGGCGGAACCACTCAGCTAGCTCTTTTGGATCGTACGTTGGAAGGGTATGACCAATCTCCTGCGCGATTTCAATAATGGTTTCCGGACGAAGTCCGCCATCAAGGTGATCGTGCAATAGCGCCTTAGGCAGACGCTTTACCTGTCCTTCTGTTGGCTTCTTCAAGAGATCTGCATTTACAACGCTCATCCTTCAATCCTTTCGAGAACGAGAGGCAATCGGTTAACGACCCCATTTTCAATAATTGCTACTGCACCGTCGAGAATCTCGAGGGCGCGTTCGAAGCGAGCTGCCTCATCAGTGTGGAGAGTAAAGAGTGGAGCTCCAGCTTCGATGTAATCGCCTGGCTTTGCATGCATCTCGATTCCGGCGCCTGCCTGAACTTGTTCGCCCTGCTTTGAACGTCCCGCGCCCAGTCTCCAGGCTGATACGCCTACCTTCATCGCATCCATCGTCGTAATGATTCCGCTATTTGCTGCCTTTACTACATGCTTCTCACGTGCAACAGGTAGCGTCGCATCTGGATCTCCGCCTTGAGCTGCAACCATACGTCGCCAATGATCCATGGCACTGCCATCTTTGAGCGCATCTGCTGGATCTTTACCGACGATACCTGCAGCATCAATCATTTCGCGTGCGAGCAAGATTGTTAACTCAACAACATCAGCCGGTCCGCCTCCTGCAAGTACCTCAACCGATTCACGGACCTCTAAAGCATTTCCTGCAGTGAGGCCAAGTGGCACATCCATCGCAGTGACAAGTGCGCGCATCTTTACACCTGCATCGACGCCGAGTTGAACCATGGTGCGAGCAAGTTCAGAGGCTTTCTTTGGATCTGACATAAATGCACCTGAACCAGTCTTTACATCAAGTACAAGCGCAGATGTTCCTTCTGCGATTTTCTTGCTCATAATCGATGATGCGATCAAAGGAATTGCCTCAACGGTTGCAGTGACATCACGAAGGGCATAGAGCTTCTTATCTGCAGGCGCTAAACCAGCACCTGCTGCACATATAACAGCGCCGGTATCTTTCAATACCTGCAACATCTCTTCGTTAGATAGCGATGCGCGCCACCCTGGAATTGACTCCATCTTGTCGAGGGTGCCACCGGTATGGCCAAGTCCGCGTCCCGATAGCTGTGGAACTGCTCCCCCACATGCTGCAACGAGCGGTGCCAGTGGAAGAGTGATCTTGTCCCCTACTCCGCCTGTTGAATGTTTATCCGCCGTCTTACGATCCAGAGCGGACCAGTTCATGCGTTCACCGCTATTGATCATCGCATTTGTCCAACGTGAGATTTCGCGAGAATTCATTCCATTGAGCAAAATTGCCATAAGGAGAGCAGACATCTGCTCGTCGGCTACAACGCCTCGTGTGTAAGCATCAATAACCCAATCGATCTGCGGATCTGTGAGCTCATTGCGGTCACGTTTAGCGGAGATAATTTCAACAGCTGCAAATGGCTCAATCATGGCAATCGGTTTCTCCCTCAATCCAAATTCGCGTTGCTAATTCGGGTATCGATCTCTTCTGGACCAAATGCCCACGGTAGTAAATCATTGAGCGTCTTGACGCCTTCATCTGTCATAAGCTGCAACTTTGAACCGCCATGCTCTTGTAGTAATTGGCGACAGCGGCCACATGGCATCAGCGGATTTCCTGAAATATCAACACAGGCAAATGCAATAAGTCTTCCGCCACCCGTCGCGGCAAGCGAAGAGACCAATCCGCACTCTGCACAGAGAGTGAGTCCATAGCTGGCATTTTCTACATTGCAGCCAGTAACGATTCGCCCATCATCTACGAGCGCAGCAACTCCCACTGGAAACTTTGAATAAGGTACATAGGCCTTCTTCATCGCCGCCAGCGCTTCATTGCGCAAGAGTTGCCAATCGATCTGCATTAGTGAGAACCGCCGCCGCGTTTATAGGCGATTCCATCAGCTGCGGGCGCTCGAACTTTCCCGACAAATCCCGAGACCGCGATAATCGTTGCGATATATGGAGCCATCAACATAAATTCAGATGGGATTGGTGTACCTGTGATGGTTAAAAGCCCCTGCAAGTTATCGGCGAATCCGAAGATGAGCGCTGCAGCAACTGCGCCCATTGGCGACCATCGACCGAAGATTAGAGCGGCGAGAGCGATAAAGCCCTTTCCTGCCGTCATCTCCTTGCTGAATGAGCCGACTGCGCCGAGAGTAAAGAATGCACCGCCGAGACCTGCGACCGCTCCAGCCCAGAGAACATTCTTAAAGCGAACTTTGTTGACATCAATGCCAACAGATTCTGCAGCAGTTGGGTTCTCTCCCACAGAGCGAGTACGTAGACCCCACTTGCTCTTGAAGAGCGCAACGTGGATAAAAGCGACTACTACATACATCA
>JBEGSV010000065.1:0-4367 GCA_041179685.1 Actinomycetota bacterium | reverse complement strand
GCGATCAGGTGAGTGAAATGTGATACCGCGATAGAGATGCATCAGATTGCGGTATCCCCCATCGCTGCCGGCGAGGATGGTGACTCGTGGAAAGTTCTTGCGATCTGCCTTAACTCCGACGTTCTCGGAGTTAATAAGGTCTATCTGAAGATTGATACCGATAATCGGGGCGATGCCATATGCAAGGCAGCTCTTTGCAAAGCGGATGGTGCCGGCAAATGAATCGCGATCGGTAAGGGCTAGTGCGGGCATCTCAAATTCGGCAGCGCGCGCAACAAGATCATCGGGCATCGTTGTGCCGTACTTAAATGAATATGCACTTGTAGTGCGTAGGTGAATAAAGCTCATGGGATTTGTAGTGAGATATATCGGCAACAACTAAATGGTTGTGACGATCCACTGCCCCGTCGTCTCATCGCGCTCGAGTTGAAATGTTGTCAGCGCACCAATCGGTGCTGCTTCGACTCGCCAGAGCGCACGGGCTTGATCATCAGGGCGATACTTGCCATCGCTGACGCGGTTCCACCAGCCACCGGATTCGCACCAACGGGAGAGAACTGCATGGATACGGAAACGTTTTCCGCGGAAGGTGAATTCGATAGGAGTAGTAGGTCCATCGATAAGGACTTCTCCTGCGGGGATTACTTCGCTCGCCACGTGAGCCTCCTTTATGGTCTCCTGGCTCTTCTATGAGCCTTGAGGTTTTCGAACAGATGTTCGAAAAATAGCCCACCCCACCGACAAGGGCAACGCTTGAGTCGCCCTTGAGGGTTGAGCGTGGCTCCTTATTACACAGCGGTGAACTTTGAGCGTCATTTGAGCGTGAGGGCGTGTGGCTCTCGGGCTATGCCTACCTAGACCCTAGATTTCGCACCATGAAAACCAATCTCACCCTTAAGCGCGCACTCGTGGCCGCTTCAGCTGTTGCAGCACTCGCCGCAACAGTTCTGACACCTATCGCACAGGCTGCAACATATGCAGCTCCAACGGCGCCAACAAATGTTGTCGCATATGAATCAGCTGGCGGCGTAACAGTTCGCTGGACACCATCTACTACTGCAGCTCCAGAGATCACTTCATACATCGTCTCTGCAGGTGCAGGATCATGTCCAGTAATTGTCTCTGCAAATGCAAAGTCAGTTGTGACAATGCCAGTGCTTGCAGGACAGAAGGTATTCACACCTGTCGTTCAAGCGGTAAGTGCATATGGAATTTCTGCTGCAGCAAAGGCGAATAAAAGCTTTGATGGCGCAAAGATCAAGAACATCTCAGCTAACTTCAAGTCACTTCAATTCTTGCAGCTCTCAGACTTCCACGGAGCAATCGATGTATCTTCAACAAGCATCGGTGCAGCTGGACTTGTAGCAGCATGGAACAACGAGCGCGCAATCAATCCAAACACTGTTGCTGTTTCATCAGGTGACAATATTGGAGCTGCACCACAGATTTCATCTGCATTTGAAGAAATCCCAACAATTGAAGCGCTCAACTTGATGAAGCTTGATGCTTCAACTTTTGGTAACCACGAGCACGATCGCAATATCGCACATGTTCAGAAGGTTATCGGGGCATCAGATTTCCAGTGGGTTGCAGCTAACTACAGCTCATTGAAGGATCTCGTATCAGGCTCAAAGTCTGCAAAGCCATACACAATCGTTACCCGTGATGGAGTCAAGATTGCAATCGTAGGCGCAAATACTGAGTCAACTGCAGAGCAGGTATTCCCAGGAAACCTCACCGGTCCATCTGGAACAATCGTTATCGATCCAAGTGCAACTGGCGTCAACAAGGCAATCGCAGCAGCTCGCGCTGAAGGTGCACAGGTTGTCATCGCTCTCGTTCACCAAGGTTGGACAGAGAACGTTGATGGCGTTGCAGTGGGGCGCCTCAATGAGATCGCATCTGAAATCAAGGGTGCAGATGTTGTCTACGGTGGCCACAGCCACCTCGTCTACTCAACTGCAATTCCAGCTGCATCAGTTCGCTCATCTGCAACGCTCGTTGCTCAGGTTCGCAACGCTGGTGTTGAGTACACACGTACAACTCTCTGCGTCAATACAACAACAGGTCGCGTTAAGGGATCAGCTGTTGAATACGTATCAAAGGCAGAGGCTGCAAAGTTAACGCCAGATGCAACAGCAGCAGCGCTTGTAAAGAAGTACAAGGATGCACTCGCTCCAAAGCTTGATGTCAAGATTGGAACAGTTACAGGCCTCTTCCCACGTGGTGGATCACCTGCTGTAGAGCGCTCAGGTGAGACTCCACTTGGAAACTTCACAACTGATGCAATCCGTGCAAAGTACAAGACGGACTTCGCTCTCATCAACGGTGGTGGTATTCGCGATACTTTCCCAGCGAAGACATACTCACCGCTAGATAAGACTCTCTCACGTCCAGCGACTTCAGCTACAGGTCCTTGGGATGTAACAGTTGGAGATGCGATGACAGTATTCCCATTCGGAAACTCCATCTCAACTACAACAATTACTGGTGCAACTCTCTGGAAGGCGCTTGAAAATGGCGTCGGCGGTGCATACCCAGCAGATGGTCGCTTCCCACAGATCTCAGGCTTTAAGTTCTCATTCGATAGCAGCAAGCCGGTTGGCTCACGCATCGTTTCAGTAACTAAGCTCGATGGAACAGCTATCGCAAAGGATTCAACTGTCTACACAATCGCAACAGTTGATTACCTCGTACAGGGAGGCGACGGCTATGTCGGCGTATTCTCACCAGCAGTTGCAAAGGTTCGTGACCTCTTGGTTGATGTCTTTGTAGAAGCTGTGCAGAATGCAAAGACAATCGCAGTACCTGCGGCAGATGGCCGCACCAAGAAGGTTAATTAATAACCTGACTTAATCAATAAGTAAGAGGTCCCTCGAGAAATCGGGGGACCTCTTACATTTCTTGTAGATATTTCTGAGAGGATGGCGGCATGGAAATCGTCGGCGCGCTATTTGCTGGGGCATTTATTGGCGGGGTCCTTGGATTTGTCGGAGCAGGTGGAGCAATGCTCTCTGTTCCAATCTTGATCTACCTCTTTGACTTCACTCCTCATCAGGCAACGACCGCTGCACTAGCTGTTGTTTTTCTCGCAGCGCTATCCGGTGCACTTCCCAAGATGCGCAGTAAAGAGATTCTCTATCGAGATGCCCTGGTCATCTCTGGAATCGGACTTATTACCAATATTGGATTCTCATCAATTGCCGATTCTTTCTCTGATGACTTCATCACAACAGGTTTTGCACTCATCCTCACCGTGGCAGGATTTTCGATGTTGCGCTCCCCCATCAAGGATCAACATCAGAGAATGCCGGTAACTACTCTCATCTTTCTCTCATTACTCATCGGCTCGATGACTGGAATCTTCGGTATCGGTGGGGGTTTCCTCGCGATCCCTGTTCTTGTTCTCTTCTTTGGTACGCCACAGAAAATCGCAGCGGGAACATCTCTATTGATTATCTCGCTCAACTCTTTGATTGCATTTCTGGCCCACTACAAGGCCTGGGGAGATGTCGATTGGCATATTCCAGCAACAATGGCAATCAGCGCAGTTATCGTTGCCACACTTTCATCGCACTTTGGAAAGGTCGCATCACCTGAATTAATGCGCAAAGCATTTGCATCTCTGCTCTTCTCGATTGCAATCTTTACAATCGTTCACACTTGGATTCTTTAATCCTCGTCAATGGCACGAGACATATACCCTGCTAGCATCATCATTCCTACCGGATAGGCCATCGCCCATGAGAGTGATGTTGCCTCCGCCAAAATTCCAGTGATTGTCGGGCCGATAAAGAAACCGGCGATTCCGATAACTCCAACGCGTGAAATCGCAACAGCCGGTGCGATTCCCTTAAGGCGACTAGCCGACAAGATAAAGGCCGGAAACATTGGGCCAATTCCTAAGCCGGCAAAGATAAATCCAATATTGACAATAATTAACGCCGGAATTGTTGCGTAGCTAGAGAGCGGGATCGCAATTGCAATACAAATACCCCAAGCGGCACCTCCATAAAGCCCGCCATAACGAACAGTATTCCGTGGGCCAAACTTCTCTAAAGCTTTATCTCCCAAGAATCGGCTGGTGATCATTGCCAGTGCGAAGGAAGCAAAGGCGGATGCATATATTCCCTTTGGGATATTCATATTTTCACGGAGCAAGATTGCTCCCCAATCACTGGCAGCGCCTTCGGCCACCATTCCCGCAATCAGCCCGAGACCTAACGCCCAGAGCGGCAATACAGATTTTCCGAAGAATGGAATCTTCGCCTCGGTAACTTCAGAACCATCGCCGGCATGTTCATCCTCATGCGGAGATAAGAGAAAAATATTTGCTGGGATAAATGCTATGAAAGAAATTACTGCAA
>JBEGSV010000064.1:0-9463 GCA_041179685.1 Actinomycetota bacterium | reverse complement strand
GATTTCTTATTTGCTAAAGGGGCAATCTGAGATATCTCAGGACGAGGCAAGACGCAGAGCGCAAGAATTCCTTGCGGTGAGACGGTAGAGGTCATCTCTGCCATTACAGCGTCGGTTACTTCAATTACATCCACTTGATTGAGATCAAAGTCAGAAAGCTTGAGGAGTCCAGAAGATGTCACGTAGAGAGATTTGATAAATGGAGCCCCTGGCGCAGTGAGCGCCTCGCGAGCTGCTTGTAAACCTTCAGCGATAAAGAGCCCGGCTTGGCGACGCTCTTTTACGCCCCGAGAACCAATAAGAGCCTTCACCCGCGCAACGTGTGGCGAGTGAAGGCTCTCAATCATTGGAACTCTTCTTTTTCTTTACTTAGATTCGATTGCTTTAAATCGATTACTTAGATGCCGCTGCAACGTGTGTACGTGCAACATCAACAAGTACCTTGAATGCAGCTGGATCATTTGTCGCAAGGTCAGAGAGGATGCGGCGATCCACTTCGAGACCGGCAAGCTTAAGACCCTGAATCAAACGGTTATATGTAAGACCGTTCTCACGAGCTGCAGCATTAATACGCTGGATCCAGAGCTGACGGAAGTCGCCCTTCTTATCCTTGCGGTCATTAAATGCATAGACCATTGAGTGCGTGACTTGCTCCTTCGCCTTTGTGAAAAGACGTGAGCGCTGTCCGCGGTAACCGCTGGCACGCTCGAGGGTGGTGCGACGCTTCTTAGCTGCGTGTACTCCGCGCTTTACTCTCATCGGTTTTCCCCCTTACTTCAAACCAAGCATGCGCTTGGCTGTCATTGTGACGGTTGGCTTAGCTGACTGTTCTTGGCTCATACGACGAGTAACACGTGATGACTTGTGCTCCAAAAGGTGGCGCTTGCCGGCACGCTCATGCATGATCTTTCCTGAACCTGTAACGCGAAAAGTCTTCTTCGCGCCACTATGGGTCTTCATCTTTGGCATTTCGTTTCTCCTCTTACTTTGTTACTGCGTCGTGGTTAAATACTAATTAATTACTCTGTTGCAGCTGCTGCTTCTTCAGCAGCCTTTGCTTTAGCAGCTCGCGCCGCCTTCTGCTCTGCTACTGCTTCGGTCTTCTTCTTCGTTGGACCCAACACCATTGTCATGTTGCGACCTTCTTGCTTTGGTGCGAACTCAACGAAGGCAATCTCTCTCACATCTTCTGCAAGACGCTGCAAGAGCTTGAAGCCGAGCTCGGGACGAGTTTGTTCGCGTCCACGGAACTTCATAGTGATCTTCACCTTGTCGCCACCCTTCAAGAACTTCTCGACCGCTGAGCGCTTTGTCTCATAGTCGTGATTTTCAATCTTTGGCGTTAGACGTACTTCCTTGACAACAATGTGGGTCTGGTTTTGGCGAGCTTCGCGTGCCTTCTGTGCAACCTCGTACTTGTACTTTCCGAAGTCCATAATTTTGCATACGGGAGGATTGGCCTCGGCGGCGATCTCAACGAGATCGAGTCCGATTTCATCCGCCATCGCCAAAGCAGCCTCGATATCTACAACTCCAACTTGCTCGCCTGTGTAATTAATCAGACGCACCTGTGGTGTGCGGATTCGATCATTGATGCGTGGATCAGTGGTGATTTTTACTCCTTAGTTCGGTCAAGATTCAATGGCTTGCCATCTGAATCTCTGTGCTTTGTGTAGCTCTAGCGCTGAAAGAAAGCGCGCACCGAACAAGAAAACCCATCGAAGGGTTTTGCCTGACAAACCAACCCGCCGAGGCAGTGGAGGTGGGAGTGCGAACTCCTCTTGCAGCAGCCCTAGGGCGACTGGTCTGGGGAAAGTCTAAAGGATGTGCGGCTAGATGCGAAATTGGGGTTAATCACCGCATATCGACGAGGGCATTCTCAGCCATTGCCGGGCAGATCTGCCCTGGAGCGATTACTCCCTCAAAGTGCCACCATTCATTGGCATAGACGCGACAGAGCCCGAAGCGAGCTCCATTCTCTTCTAGCCACTTTGCACCATCTGGATCCTTTGGATAATTGACGTCGATTGCCAAGCCATCTGGGTGATGAGAGAACTGCGCTGGCAAGACCCACTTGGCGGCTTCGCTCTCGCTTCCATATTTCAGAAGAGCTTCGGCAAAGAGCTCGCTCTGGCGCTCTAGGCTACGAAATCCCGAGGTGATGTAGAGAGCGACTCCTTGCGACGCAGCAGAAATACGAGCGGCCTCAAATCTGGCTGCAAGAAGTGGGTGCAGTTCAACAACACTACTTGTTGCAGTAGCGCTCTCAGTAAGTGCGCTATCTCCGAGAGTAATCAGTGGCGCTGGGCATTGAGCTTCGATCGTGACTCTGATTGTGGCAGTAGTGGCATCAAAGCAAGATGTCACAGATGGAATTTCAGGCTCGGTAGAGATTGAACCGGTTGTAAATCCAGTAAGTAAAACGACCAGAAGGGAGAGGACTGCTATGACTTCAGGAGTATGTTTCTTAGCCACCCATTGCATGATAACCACCATCAACGTGGATGATCTCTGCAGTCGTCTTTGGGAACCAATCGCTCAATAGCGCCACAGAGGCTTGGGCAGCTGGAACCGGATCAGTGACATCCCAAGCCATTGGGCTGCGTTCATCCCATAGCTCTTTAAAGCGGGCAAAGCCTGGGATCGATTTTGCAGCGACGGTGCTGATAGGTCCGGCAGCAACGAGATTGACGCGAATATTGTCGGAGCCTAAATACTTTGCAAGGTAGCGACTCGTTGACTCAAGAGCTGCCTTCGCAACACCCATCCAGTCGTAGAGCGGCCACGCAACTTGGGCATCGAAGTCGAGACCTACCACCGAACCGCCATCCTTCATCAATGGTCGGCATGCAAGTGTGAGAGATTTAAGTGAATAGGCAGAGACCTGTACTGCAGTTGCTACATCTGGCCATTCGGTATTGAGGAAGTTCCCACCGAGCGCAGATTCTGGGGCAAAGCCAATGGAGTGCACGACGCCATCGAGATGCGGTAGGTGCTTCTGTACTTCGCTCTCTAATCGATCAAGATGTTCTTGGTTGGTGACATCGAGTTCGATGATGGGAGGTAGCTGAGGAAGGCGACCTGCGATACGAGTAGTCAGGCTAAGCCCGCGACCAAAACCAGTCAGGATTACATTAGCGCCCTCTTCTTGCGCAATCTTTGCAATATGAAAGGCGATGGAGCCATCTGTAAGAACTCCAGTCACGAGGATGTTCTTGCCTTGAAGGATTCCCATATTAATGACCCATTCCCAATCCACCGTCGACCGGAATGATCGCTCCGGTGATGTAACTCGCCTGAGGCGATGCGATAAATGTTACGACATCTGCTATTTCTTCCGCGGAAGAGAAACGCCCAAGTGGAACCTGAGCTGCAATATCTGAACGGCGCTTCTCATCTAGCTCGGCGGTCATATCGGTTTCGACAAAACCAGGTGCGATGACATTTGCCGTGATTCCTCGACTGCCTAGCTCTCGCGCAAATGATCGCGCCATGCCAACTAACCCTGACTTCGATGCCGAGTAATTTACCTGGCCGGCTGCGCCGACTCCCCCGACCACTGAGCCGATAAAGATTAAGCGCCCTCGCTTGAGTTTAAGGAGACCCTTGGTCGCTCGCTTCGAGACCCGGAAAGCTCCGGTGAGGTTTGCATTGATAACGCTCTCGAAATCCTCGTCGCTCATCCGCATCACCAAGGTGTCTTTAGTAATTCCTGCATTGGCAACAATGATCTCTGGCTGGCCAATCTCGGCCTCGATCTTTGCAAAACCGGCATCGACCGATTCGCTGGAGGTGACATCCATCTGGACCGCATCGAAGCCCTGAGGCGGGGTTCCACTTCTGTAGGTGATGACCACACGGTGTCCGGCGGCCTTGAGGCTAGTTGCGATCGCTAGACCAATTCCGCGATTTCCGCCTGTGACGAGCGCAATAGCTGGAGCGGTATTTTCTGTAGAGCTCATAAGGGGAAACTTACTCGTTACTTCCGCGTAAGTACGATTTTCAGTGTGCCTTTATCGCTCGCGCCTCATACTCTTGCACCATGAAACTCTCCAAGAAGACCGCACCAGAGGGCAATGAGAGTTTCGACATTACCTCTGCCCCCAAGAGTCTGAAGAACGATCTCGCCGGACGTCAGCGGAGATATTTGATCTCGATGTTGATTCGTACCCTCTGCTTTCTCCTGACGGTAATCCTCCCAAGCCCCTATCGCTGGTTCGCACTTGCTGGAGCAATGTTTCTTCCGTATATCGCAGTTGTCGTTGCAAACGCTGGACGAGAGACAGTCCTCCCGGGTACAAACATTTTGAGCAAGAGGCCAAAGGGAATTGAGTAAGCGCGAGAGCAATGCGCTCTTCAAAAGTTTTATAGCCCTCCTTCTGATTGCAGGTTGTCTCTGGGCGGCTCAGTGGCAGTTTCACCGCGGTGTCGATCGCTCCGAAAGAAATGATCAAATCTCGGCGCGAGCAGATCTTCCTTCAATCACAATCGCAGAGGCGAAGGACGACGCTCCTTTATATGAATGGCGAGCAATTGAAGCAACTGGAGAATTTGATTCCAATCGACAAATTCTTCTTCGTAATCGTTACTTTGAAGGCAAGTATGGCTTTGAGGTGCTCACCGCATTTAAGGAAATTGGCGGTGATGAGTTCTGGGTTGATAGAGGCTGGGTCCAAGCTGGAGCCTCAGCAACTATCGCGCCCGAGTTGCCTTCATTGCCTAAAGGAAAGGTCACTATAGAGGGACGGCTTCGACTCGATCGTTCCTTGCCACAGGGTAAGTTCTTTGCAATACCTACCGGAGGCAAAGGTGGATTGATCTCTGAGGCAAATGCTCAATCATCAAATCAAAATACTGGAATTAATTCGAGTTTTTATATCGACCTCTTAAGTGGAGACCAACCAGAGCTATCCCCTACCGTGCCCGCTGCACTTCCTGAACTATCTGATGGGCCACACTTTGCATATGCGCTGCAATGGATCATCTTTGGTGGGCTAGTTATCTATGGAAGGTTTCTCATTCGCCGTGAGGTCTTGACGAGAGAAGAGCTCTGAGTAAAGCCCTGAATTCTTCATCAACTCTGCATGTGTTCCCCGCTCGACGATTACACCATCATTGACCACGAGAATCTGGTCAGCATCCATCACCGTACTGAGGCGATGGGCGATAACCAATGATGTTCGACCAACAAGAGCTACCTTAAGTGCTTCCTGCACCATCTCTTCATTCTCAGAATCTAAGTGGGCGGTAGCCTCATCGAGAATCACAATCGCAGGGGCTTTCAAGAGCATGCGGGCGATAGCGAGTCTCTGCTTTTCGCCTCCCGAAAGACGATGTCCGCGCTCTCCCACCATTGTGTCCAGCCCATTAGGTAGAGATTCGATGAGAGTCCAAATCTGTGCAGATTTACATGCAGCGATGAGTTCATCATCTGTGGCATCGCCCTTTGCGTAACGTAAATTCTCTGCGATAGTTTCGTGGAAGAGATGCGGATCCTGTGCAACAACTCCTATTTGATCACGGAGCGATTGCAAAGTGAAATTGCGAATATCTACTCCATTGATAGATATCGAGCCAGCTGTGACATCGTAGAGGCGAGGCATCAGCGCCGAGAGTGTGGTCTTTCCTGCTCCGGATGGCCCCACAATTGCAGTGAGCGTGCCCGCTTGAGCTGTGAATGTTAGCCCCTTAAGGATCTCACCGCTCTCTACTATCTCTTTCTTGGCAACAGACTCCAGTGATGCAAGTGAAATTTCATCTGCGGTCGGATATGCGAAGTGAATATCTTTGACTTCAATCTCAGCGCTGCCCGGTGGAAGTGTGATTGCATCCTTCTTCTCTTCCACCATTGGATGGAGATCGAGCACCTCAAAGATGCGCTCAAAGGAGACAAGCGAAGTCATGACATCAACTCGAACATTCGAGAGCGCTGTCAGTGGGCCGTAGAGGCGGGCAAGAAGCGCGGTAATTGCGAGCAGGGTGCCAACAGTGATTGATTTATCAATCGCTAAATGACCACCCACTCCATATGCAAATGCGGTAGCAACTGCCGCCACGCTTGTCAGTGAGATAAAGAAGATGCGATTGAGCATCGCCATTTGAATTCCGATATCGGCAACTTTTCGAGCTCGGGTTGAGAAGAGCGTCGACTCTTGCTCAGGCTTTCCGTAGAGCGAGACCAACATCGCCCCGGAGACGTTGAAGCGCTCGGTCATTGTGCTCGACATCTTTGCGTTGAGATCAAAGGATTCTCGGGTGAGCGATGCAATCTTTCTGCCAACCCACTTTGTTGGGTAGATAAAGAGCGGCAAGAGGACGAGCGAAATCAAGGTGATTTGCCAAGAGAGGAAAAGCATTGTTCCTGCAACTAGGACCAAACTGATGACATTGCTAACGACACTTGAGAGAGTCGATGTAAATGCTTGTTGTGCACCCATCACATCTGAGTTGAGGCGTGAAATCAAGGCGCCGGTCTGTGTGCGAGTGAAGAAAGCGACCGATTGTTGCTGTACATGAGAGAAGAGTTGTGACCGAAGGTTATAAATCAGTCCTTCACCAACACGAGCAGAGAACCATCTACCCACAATATTGACTACCGCATCTAATACTGCAAGCCCGCCTACGATGAGCGCTAGCTTGGTTACGAGAGATCCATCGCCTGGGATCACACCATCATCGATGAGTTTGCGAAGCATCAAAGGTGTACTGACTATCAAGATCGCATCAATGACGACCGTCACCATAAAGAATGAGATATGGCTCTTATAAGGTTTTGAATAGGCAAAGATTCTGCGAAGCGTGCCGGCTTTGAGCTTCTGCGATTTAACCGACGGATCTGCGGTCATGGAGCGCATGGCCATCCAGACTGCGTGCTGGCTCATTTAAACTCTGAAATCAGACGGTGAAACCGAGAGCGCGAAGCTGTTCGCGTCCATCATCAGAGATCTTGTCGGGACCCCAAGGTGGCATCCAGACCCAGTTGATTCTTACATCATCTACGAGAGGTGCGAGAGCTTGTCGTGTCTGATCCTCAATAACATCTTGAAGTGGACATGCAGCGGAGGTGAGAGTCATATTGAGAACGGCAATATTGTTCTCGTCAACCATCGCATCGTAGATCAAGCCGAGATCAACAACATTAATTCCGAGCTCTGGGTCAACGACATCCTTCATCGCCTCTGTTACATCTTCAACCTGTGCAGCCATATTCGTATCCTACTTCTCTTCCTTGCTGTGCGCTTGCACAGAAGCATCTTTAAAAGCCATCCATCCCAGGAGGGCACATTTGATTCGCGCTGGGTACTTCGAAACACCAGAGAGCGCTACTGCATCTTCAAGGATTTCTTCATCCCCTTCGATACTCCCCTTGCTCTGCATGAGCTGCAGAAACTGATCTGAGATTGAATTTGCCTCAGCCAAGCTCTTTCCAGTCAGAAGATCGCTCATAATCGAGGTGCTCGCTTGCGAAATTGAGCAGCCAACGCCCTCCCAATTGATCGATGAGACTTTATCTCCTTGAAGCTTCACACCCAGTGTGACCTCATCGCCACAACTGGGATTAACGTGGTGAACCTGAGCATCGTTATCGGAAGCCAAATTCTTGTTTTGAGGGTTCTTGTAGTGGTCAAGAATTACCTCTTGATAGAGATTATCGAGTTGCATCATCGTGCAAAGTATCTCTGAGCATCGAGGATTCCGGAAATAAGTGCATCACAATCTTCCTCTGTGTTGTAGAGATAGAGCGAGGCGCGGGTGGTTGCAACCACGCCCATCTTTCGATTAAGCGGCCAGGCACAATGGTGACCTGTGCGTACTGCAATTCCTTGGCTATCGAGGAATTGACCCAAATCATGGGGATGGATATCGCCAAAGGTAAATGAGATCGAACCACCGCGAGCATCCATTGTCTTTGGACCGACAATTGCTAACTCATCTATTGCAGATAGCTTCTCTAAGAGATACGAGGTTAAGGCAACCTCGTGGCGGTGGATATTCTCAATTCCGATAGTTGAGAGATATTGGAGGGCTGCACCTAATCCGGCAGCTTGCGCCATATTTGGGACGCCTGCTTCAAACTTCTTTGGCGCAGGTGCCCATGTTGCACCGGTCATTGTTACCGTTTCGATCATTGATCCGCCGGTTAAGAATGGCGGCAGATCGGCAAGAAGTGCTGCCTTACCCCAGAAGACGCCTATTCCGGTAGGTCCAACTGCTTTATGTCCCGAAAAGGCCATGAAATCAATATCGAGCGCAGTTACATCGACCTTCATATGCGGAACTGATTGACACGCATCAAGAACGACAACGGCTCCGACTTCATGAGCGCGTTTTACTATCTCATCCAGTGGATTAATAGTGCCGAGAACATTCGATTGGTGAGTAAGCGCAACAACCTTTGTTGATTCATTAATGATGGAATCAAGTTGAGATAGATCTAACCGACCTTCTGGGGTGACCTCAAACCAAGAGAGTGAAGCCCCGGTGCGTGCAGCTAATTGTTGCCAAGGGATGAGATTTGCATGGTGCTCCATCTCAGTGACAACGATTCCATCGCCAGCTCTGAGGTGGAATCGATTTCCAACAGGTGCATTTCCCATCGCATAAGCGACAAGGTTGAGTGACTCTGTTGCGCTCTTAGTAAATACAACTTCATCAACTTGTGCGCCGATGAAATCGGCAACTATCTGGCGCGCACCTTCATAGATATCAGTTGCTTCTTCAGCTAACTGATGCGCACCACGATGAACTGCTGCATTATGTAGACGGTAGAAATCACTTTCGGCGCTAATTACCGACTCAGGCTTCTGGCTTGTTGCACCAGAATCTAAATAGACAAGGCGCTTGCCATCACGGATTGTCCGTTGAAAAATCGGAAAATCCTTACGGATGGCAAGCGCATCGAGAGTCATATTTATGCGCCTACATACTCCGCATAGCCATTTGCTTCAAGCTTCTCTGCAAGCTCTGGTCCACCTTGTTCGACAACTTTGCCAGCGGCAAATACATGAACGAAATCTGGCTGGATGTAACGCAAGATACGTGTGTAGTGAGTAATCAAGAGGACGCCGAGATTATTCGCTTCCTTTGCACGGACCACGCCCTCTGAGACGATGCGTAACGCATCAACATCGAGGCCGGAATCTGTCTCATCGAGGATTGCAAACTTAGGCTTCAGAAGTTCGAGCTGCATAATCTCGTGGCGCTTCTTCTCGCCACCTGAGAATCCCTCGTTGACATTGCGCTGGGCAAATGAAGGATCCATCTTGAGGCCCTCCATCGCAGATTTAACTTCGCCGACCCACTCGCGCAGCTTTGGCGCTTCACCGCGAAGAGCTGTCGCTGCTGTGCGGAGGAAGTTAGAGACTGAGACTCCAGGAACCTCGACTGGATACTGCATTGCGAGGAAGAGGCCAGCCTTTGCGCGCTCATCGACAGACATCTCTAGAACATCTGCACCATCAAG
>JBEGSV010000063.1:0-2619 GCA_041179685.1 Actinomycetota bacterium | reverse complement strand
CAGCCTCTCGCCCATCGCCGCAGAATCTGTATCTCCCCGCACTGCTCTCGTTGTGAGCACGACCGGTTCATCTGGGGTCGCGAAGGAGATCGGATTATCAGCATCGGCTCTTCTGGCCTCGGCGAAGGCATCAAATAAGTTTCTAGGAGCAGAGCCCGGAAATACCTGGTCACTTCTACTTCCGCTCAACCACATTGCAGGAATAAATGTTCTGATTCGCTCCCTTGAACTTGGAACTTTACCTACCAATCTTCTTGGCTATGAAGGAAATTTTCCTAAAGTAGATTTCACTGCGATTGTTCCCACTCAACTCTTCCGTGCATTGAATGGCGATGAGAATCTACTCAACCATCTCATCTCAGCTAAAGCAGTTCTCGTAGGAGGAGCGGCGCTCACCAAAGAACTGCGCGCATCAGCAGAGTCTGCCGGAATTAATATTGTTGAGACTTATGGCTCTACCGAAACCTCTGGTGGATGCATTTATGACGGCGCTCCGCTGGATGGAATCGAAGTTTCAATAGGTGCAGATAATCGAATTGCAATCAAGGGCAGAATTCTTGCAGAAGATGTTGCAAGCGAAGATGGCTGGTACTACACATCTGATGCCGGCCACGTTGAAGATGGCAAAGTTGTCATCGATGGAAGAATCGATGAAATTGTCATTACCGGTGGCGAAAATGTTTCTCTCAGCGCGATCGATCGCCTTCTCGCTCAGAGCTATTCAAGTATTCAGATTGCCTCGTTTGCTATAAGTGATGCTGAGTGGGGCCAGGCAATTCACCTCGCTCTCGTAGGCGCCGATTCATCAATCGAGACCGAGATACAACAACTCTTAGAGCGCGAACTCGGTGCTCCAGCGAAAGCTAAAGGTTTTCACTATCTCGCACAGCTTCCGCTCATTGGAATTGGAAAAGTAGATAAGAGAGCGCTTGCGAGGATGGCTAATGAATAAATGGATTATTGGGGCTCGTCCTCGCACTCTTCCGGCAGCGATTGCTCCTGTTGCGGTTGCAACAGCCCTTGCCGGTAAGGATGCAGCTGCTATCCCAGCTCTCTTGGCTCTCTTTGTCGCACTCTCACTTCAAGTGGGCGTGAACTATGCAAATGACTACTCTGATGGAATTCGTGGAACCGACAATGATCGCGTAGGTCCACTTCGCTTAACTGCATCCGGAATCGCCTCTGCACAATCTGTCAAGAACGCCGCATTTATCTCGTTCGCACTCGCTGCAATTGCAGGTTTGGGATTAGCTCTAATGACAAGTTGGTGGCTGATAGCTGTCGGCGCAGCTGCGATTCTCGCCGCTTGGGGATATACCGGTGGGAAGAACCCATATGGTTACATGGGGCTCGGTGAACTCTTTGTCTTCATCTTCTTTGGAGTTGTTGCAACTGTTGGAACATTTTTCGTTCAAGTGGAAACGATTACCCTTGATTCAATTCTTATCTCGATTCCAATGGGAACTTTCTCATGTGCGCTGCTCTCCATCAATAACATCCGCGATCGAGCGCTAGATGAACCGGCTGGAAAGAAGACTCTCGCAGTCCGATTAGGAGATCGCAGAGCGCGCCATCTCTTCGTTACGCTGATTGCCTTTGGCTATCTTGCAACTCTTGCGCTCCTCGATCCCTGGACCATCTTCACCTTAGCGACAGCACCGGTGGCATTTAGCCTCGTGCGTGGCGTGTTAGGTAGTGCGCAGGGCGCTGAGCTCATTCCATATCTGGCGAAGACAGGGAAGCTACAACTTCAGTTCTCCATCCTTTTGAGTCTCGCACTACTATTGAGCCATGGTTAAATTTCAAGGTTTCTTCGCTGTCTTTGCAATTGCCTTAACGCTCTTTGCATTTGTTGACTGTGCGATGCGAGATGAGACTCAGATCAAGAAGCTACCAAAATGGGGATGGCTATTGATTATTGTGCTCCTCACTCCAATTGGAGCGATCGCCTACCTCGTTATTGGCCGTATTGGAAAGTTGCAGAACCGCCCCAAGAAGGGCAAGCCACGCATTATTCCGCCAGATGACAATCCAGATTTCTTAAAAGGGTTGTAAAACTTACTGTTCCAAACCTGAGTAAGTGTGCTTGCCTGTTCCCCACACATTGACATAGACATAGTTAAATAAGAATGTCGATCCAGCAAAGATGCAGAGCCATGCGGCGCGACGACCACGCCAACCAATGGTTACTCGTGCATGTAGGTATGCGGCATATGCAACCCAGGTAATGAATGCCCAAGTCTCCTTAGGATCCCAACCCCAATAACGCCCCCACGCGCTCTCTGCCCAGATTGCACCCGCAATAACTGAGAAGGTCCATAACGGAAAGACAAATGCAACAAGTCGATATGAGAGTTGATCCAAAGTTTCGAGTGAAGGAATACGCAGCGCCCAGACCGGACGAGCGCCCATCGCTTCATAGCGCTCGAGGTAGAGATAAGCGCCAGCGATAATATTTGCAAGCAAGAAGATTCCGCCGCAGATAATTGCAGTAGAGACGTGAATGATCAGCCATGGTGATTTCAGAGCGGGAACAAGTGGCGCGCTATCACGATAGAGCAAGGTGATTGCTGTTCCTAACGTAAGCAGTACGCCAAATGAGATGAAGAGACCAAGCCA
>JBEGSV010000062.1:0-10540 GCA_041179685.1 Actinomycetota bacterium | reverse complement strand
TCAATGGAAGCTGCATTCGTTGACATTGGAAAGGGCCGCAACGCGGTTCTCTATGCAGGTGAAGTGAATTGGGATGCTGCAGGTATCTCTGAATCTGAACCACGCAAGATTGAGATGGTCCTTAAGACTGGCCAGCCAGTATTAGTTCAGGTAACTAAGGATCCAATCGGCCAAAAGGGTGCACGCCTTACTAGCCAAATTTCATTGCCAGGTCGTTATGTGGTCTTCGTACCAGGCGGCGGAATGTCGGGAATCTCAAAGCGTCTTCCAGAATCAGAGCGCACACGTCTTAAGTCAATCTTGAAGAATCTCATTCCTGATACTGCAGGAGTAATCGTTCGTACTGCAGCAGAAGGCGTCTCTGAAGAAGAACTCACTGCAGATGTCGAGCGCTTAAAGGCGCAATGGGAAGATATCTATCAGAAGTCAGAGAATCCAAACTTCCACGCACCAGCGCTTCTGCTCTCAGAGCCAGATCTCGCAGTTCGTGTAATCCGCGATATCTTCAATGAAGATTTCCGCAAGCTCACAATTCAAGGCAATGAGGCTTGGGAAGAAATTAGTTCTTACCTCGGCTCAATCGCACCAGAGCTTTCAAAGCGCATTGAAAAATATGCCGGCAATGGCGATCTCTTTGCTGACTTCCGCGTAGAAGAGCAACTTGCTAAGGCATTTGATCGCAAGGTTTATCTACCTTCAGGTGGATCACTTGTTATCGATCGCACCGAAGCGATGGTTGTTATCGACGTCAACACAGGTAAGTTCATCGGTAAGGGTGGAAACCTCGAAGAGACTGTCACCAAGAACAACCTTGAAGCCGCTGAAGAAATTGCACGTCAGCTCCGTCTCCGTGACCTTGGTGGAATCGTTGTTATCGACTTCATCGATATGGTTCTTGAATCAAATCGTGAAGCCGTACTTCGTCGCCTCGTTGAGTGCCTTGGTCGCGATCGCACCAAGCACCAAGTAGCAGAGGTCACCTCGCTCGGTCTCGTCCAGATGACTCGTAAGCGCGTCGGTCAGGGACTTATCGAAGCTTTCTCAACCACATGTGATTCATGTAATGGCCGCGGTATCCATATCCATATGGATCCGGTAAAGATGAAGGCGCCGATGCCTCAGGTAAATTCTCAGAGCGCCCATCATCCAGATGTGGCCGATAACGATGAGGATTCTGCGACAGAGCATGAATTCCGTGAGACGCTCAACAGTGAAATATCTGAGAAAGCGGTCGCACAAGAGCCAGAGGCTGGCAAGAACCCCAAGGGTAAGCGCCGCCGTCGCGCCGCAAGCTCTGGAGTGATCACCGCCTAGCCAGGCCCAAAAAAGAGCCAATTTGACCCTAAGGGTGCGAAATCCGTATCCTTAGCGCCTGCCCGGAGCTCGGCTCCAGGCTTATTTATCTAGAAGAACTCGAGGTTCACGCGTGTACGCAATCGTAAAAGCTGGCGGTCGCCAGGAGAAGGTAACAGTTGGCGAGACCATCACTGTTGACCGTATTGATGCCAAGGTTGGCGCATCAGTTAACTTTCCTACGCTTCTTGTAGTTGATGGCGCAAACGTCACAACTGATCCAAAGGTTCTCTCAGGCGTAACAGTCACTGGCGAGATTCTTGAAGAGACAAAGGGTCCAAAGATCGACATCCTTCGTTACAAGAACAAGACCGGTCACCGTCGCCGTCAAGGTTTCCGTGCTCAGCACACACTAGTCAAGATCACCGCTATCAGCGGTGCAAAGTAAAGGGGTAGACACAAATGGCAAGTAAGAAGGGTGTCTCCTCGACACGTAACGGTCGCGATTCAAATCCACAGTACCTTGGCATCAAGCGCTTCGGTGGACAGGTTGTCAATGCAGGCGAGATCCTCGTACGTCAGCGTGGAACACACTTCCACCCAGGCGCAAACGTTGGCCGCGGCAAGGATGACACTCTCTTCGCACTCGCTGGAGGATCAGTTGAGTTCGGTCGCGCTCGCGGTCGTCGCGTAGTGAATGTAGTCCCAGCAGTTTAATTTAGGTTTCCCTTAAGAGAGCGGGCCGCATTCATAGCGGTCCGCTTTTTTATTACAGAGCAATTTCAATCCCCAATATTGAGAGATAGAAGCAAAGGAGAAGTTCGATGACAACATTCGTTGATCGCGTGCAGCTCTTTGCAACGGGCGGAAAAGGCGGAGATGGTTGCGTCTCTGTAAAGCGCGAGAAGTTCAAACCGCTCGGCGGTCCAGATGGCGGTAACGGCGGACGCGGTGGCGATGTCATTCTCGTCGTCGATTCATCTGTCACAACGCTCCTCGACTTCCACCACTCACCACACCGTAAGGCGACTTCAGGCCACCAAGGTTATGGCGATCGCAAAGATGGCGTTTCAGGTGAAGATATTGTTTTGCCAGTTCCTAACGGAACAGTGATTTATGAAAATGGCGTGCAGATCGCTGACCTCGTAGGCATCGGCACAACATTCCTTGCAGCTCGCGGTGGAATGGGTGGATTAGGAAATAACTCACTCGCATCATCAAAGCGTCGCGCACCAGGTTTTGCACTTCTTGGCGAACCAGGTGAAGAACGCATCCTTACCCTCGAACTCAAATCAGTGGCAGATATTGCCCTCGTTGGCTTCCCATCTGCGGGTAAGTCATCGCTGATTGCAGCAATCTCTGCAGCGCGTCCAAAGATTGCCGATTATCCATTTACAACTCTTGTTCCAAATCTTGGCGTGGTCCAGGCAGGGGATACTCGATTTACCGTCGCAGATGTTCCAGGACTTATTCCTGGCGCCTCTGAAGGAAAAGGTTTAGGACTTCAATTCCTGCGCCATGTTGAACGTTGTGTTGCACTCGTGCATGTACTCGATTGCGGAACTCTTGAGACAGATCGCAACCCAATAGATGACCTCGATGCAATTGAAAATGAACTTGCGCTCTATGGGGGACTCGAAGGCCGCAAACGAATTGTTGCACTCAATAAAATTGACCTTCCAGACGGTGCTGCCATGGCAGATATGGTGGAAGAGCAACTCAAAGAACGTGGCTACGACGTTTACAAGGTTTCCGCTGCATCGCGCGAAGGACTTCAGGATCTTCTCTATGCAATGGCACGCCTTGTTCAGGCAGAGCGCGTTGCAGCCAAGGCGGAAGAGCGCACTCGCATCATCTTGCGTCCAACTGCAGTCGATGACTCTGGCTTTACCGTTCAAGTAAATGGCGATGGATCATTCTCTGTCCGTGGAGCAAAGGTGTATCGCTGGGTACTTCAGACAAACTTTAAGAACGCAGAGGCGATTGGCTATCTTGCAGATCGTCTTGCACAGCTGGGAGTTGAAAAGGCTCTCTATAAGGCCGGCGCTGTGGCAGGTTCTGAAGTTCGAATTGGTTCTGGCATCAACGAAGTTGTATTCGATTGGGAGCCAACTATCGAGGCAGGCGCAGAACAACTTGCAGGATTCTTGCATCGCCGTGGAGAAGATTCACGCCTCGAAGGAACATGGAACGCACCTGAGCGCGTTGAAGATGTACTTACCGAAGAAGAAATTGCAGAACAGTGGGAGTACAAGGTTGCAGATCCGCATACTCCTCGCATCGAAGAGATTGCGGCTGAAATTGCCGAAGATGCGCACGATCTTGGCGATGACTACGACGATAACGCGGTGAGGGAGTAAGCCATGAACCGTTCGGCAGTAACTGAAGCCAAACGCATCGTCCTTAAGGTCGGTTCATCTTCGCTGACTGGTTCTGCTGGTTCAGCTCTCGATGGCGCAGCCGTTGGCAAAATCGTTGATCTCGCTACATCACTACGCGCACGTGGCGCAGAAGTTCTGATTGTTTCCTCGGGAGCAATCGCTGCAGGTCTTGCACCGCTCAAGCTCACTTCACGCCCTAAGGATCTTCCAACACAGCAAGCCGCTGCATCTGTCGGGCAAGGTCTCCTGATTGCAAAGTACAACGAACTCTTTAACACTCACTCAATCGTCTCTTCCCAGGTGTTGCTGACAACTGAAGATGTAGTTCGTCGCTCTCATTACAACACCGCACAGCAGACACTCTCACGCCTACTAGCTCTCGGTGTCGTTCCAATTATTAACGAAAACGATTCTGTCGGTACAGCTGAGATTCGCTTCGGAGATAACGATCGCCTTGCCGCACTTGTAGCCCTTCTTGTTCAAGCAGATCTATTGGTTCTTATCTCTGATGTAGATGCGCTCTACGATGCACACCCATCACAGGCAGGTGCACAGGCAATTCATGAGGTGACTAACTTCGCTGAGATTGATTCTGTTGATGTCGGGGGAGCAGGATCTGCTGGCGTCGGTAGCGGCGGAATGGTTACCAAGATTGAGGCTGCACGTATTGCAACATCTGCCGGCACTCCAATGCTCCTTACATCTCTTGCTCAATCCGTTGATGCACTTGCTGGTAAAGAGTTTGGAACCATCTTTCATGCAGAGGCTGCTCGAACAAATTCACGTTTACTCTGGTTGGCACATGCATCTTCTGCTCGAGGCCGCCTCGTTCTAGATGATGGTGCTGTAACTGCGATTCTCGAAAAAGGCGTCTCCCTACTTCCTGCCGGTGTTACCGCGGTTGAAGGTTCGTTTGCCGCTGGAGATACAGTCGAACTCGCCGCAACAGATGGAAAGGTCATTGCACGTGGCCTCGTTGCATTTGATTCAGAAGAAATTCCACAGATGCTAGGGCGATCAACGAAAGAGTTGGCAGCTTCGCTAGGCGCCGAGTACGAGCGCGAGCTTGTGCACCGTGACGATTTAGTTCTCCTTTAGTAAATTAACCTCATGCGTCTACGTCTCGGCCTGCTGGTTGCCGCCGTCTTCGCAACACTGCTATCTCCTATCTCACCAACAGCTCTCGCCTTTGGTGGGTATGCCTCAGCTCCATTGAATGTTTCTGCGACGGCGATTGCTGGAGGAATTCGCGTCACCTGGTCAGCACCAACAGATATAGATACCGGCGTAACTGGATACCGAGTCGAATATTCAACATCAGGAACTTCGGGAACATGGAGTTTAAGCACAACGACAAGCTCTTCGACATATACATATGACATCGTTGGACTAAACCAAGTTGCAACATATATCCGCGTTGCTGCGAACACATCGGCAGGTACAGGTGCCTATGGATATCCATGGCAGACGATTTACTCGACTAGCCAATTAAGGCGTAATTCCAATGGAAGCGTTGCATACGATTCAGGTTATGGCCTCTCAAGTCTTGGAGGCCAAGCAGCTAACACCTACGCCAGCGCCAATTACACTCGCATTCGTTATCGATTAGAGACAACTATCTCTAGCGCGGCTAGATATGTTGAAACTGATTTCTATACCTGGCCCTCTGGCGGAGCAACTGGCTCAACTGCCGCAACCACAGCGCCATCAATATCAGGAATCGCTATCCCTTCTGTTAACTCGGGACAGCAGTGGATTGTTCAAGCCAACGTTTCGGATATGAACGTCTATTCGAATAACACCTCCGTAACCAAAGTGATCGGCGCAAACGGCAGGCTTGAAATTTGGCCTTGGGATTACAGCTGGGGTCCCTCAGCCCTTACACCTGCAGGAAGTTCAGACTCTTATGATTCGGGCGATACGCAGAATGGCAATGGAAGCTATGGATCTTTCCAGGTCCACGATTTAACAAATAGCAAAGCTGTATTTGTCTGGAACAACACTGGATATGCAAACGGCTACACCGCTGAAGTTGGATATGGTTCAAACCCTGTCGCAAACCCAGACTGGACATTCTGTTCGCAAGGCGGGGGAATGGGTTCATGTCCAGCTCCTGACAGTTTTAAGCTCTTAATCTCAATAAATCCAACGGTAACGCCCTTGGCAGATGCAACCGCACCAACTGTTTCACGAATCGACTCACGCACAATTGGCAAGAACGGTGACACAATTACAGTGCGATCAAACGAGCTGGGTACTCTCTATCTAGTCAATCAATCCGTCTCTGTTGCAAGCGTTGCAAATATCACTGCGGCTGCTTCGGCAAACAAGAACTCGGTATCGATATCAGCCATTAATTCAAATACCACGCTTACTCTCTCATCACTCAATGATGGCCTCTACAACCTCTATGCCGCCGATAGTTTCAATAACTTATCTTCTGCAATCCTTGCAACGATCCGGGTGGATAACACTGCACCAACACTCTCTTCAATTGCAGTAAATTCCGCGGGCACGGCTATAACTTTGACTGCAAGTGAAACGATCACAAATTCAATGCAGGTCTATGGGTGGTACGCAGTCTCAGATAGCGGTAGCGCCATCTCGGTCACACAGACAAGCTTTACTGGATCGGTTGCAACGTTAACGTTAAGTCGCGCAATCCCAACCGGAGCATCGGTCACCTTCGCTTACAGTCCACTGAGCGGAAATGCACTTGGACGTTGGATAGATCAAGCAGGAAATGAGCTTGCTCAGATAACTTCCCGCACCATTACCAATAACTCTTCAACCCCAATCAGTGTGACTCTGACTGTTGCCGATCCTTTATCAAAGGGAGTCAGCACGACGCTCTCTGTTGAGGTATCTGTTGCTGGAAAGGTAACTTTCACCATTGCCAATAAGAGAATTCCGGGATGTATCAACAAAGTTGCGTCGGGAACTACTCCGATTACAGTGACATGCTCCTTTAAGCCTTCACTAACAGCTCACCAGACAATCAAAGCAACTTTGATTCCTACATTGAGTGCCTATCCACTGACTTCCAGAACGGTTGACCGATTCATCTTGAAGAGAATAACTACCCGCTAGCAACGAGGCTGAAAGGGTAGACTCGGCCCCATGGATGCCACAGCTCTCATCGCTGATTTAGCGGATAAGGCGCGCCTTGCTGCACGTTCACTATCGACGGCAAGTGGCGCTGAACGCAAAGCTGCGCTCGAAGCAATCGCTGCCTCGCTCATTGCCCGGTCTTCTGAAATTCTCGCTGCCAATGAATTGGATATGGCTAACGCGCGCAAGGAAGATATGCATCCTCAGATGCAGGACCGTCTCTTGCTCAACGAATCTCGTATTGAAGGTATGGCAGATGGCGCTCGACAGGTTGCAGCGCTCGACGATCCGCTAGGACGTACTCTGAAAGATTCAACACTTCCTAACGGCCTCCATCTTCGCCAGGTATCGGTGCCATTTGGGGTTATTGGAATGGTCTATGAAGCTCGCCCAAATGTCACAGTCGATGCCGCTGTCATTCTCTTAATGTCTGGCAATGCAGCTCTTCTTCGCGGCTCATCAACTGCTCGCAATAGCAATGAGATTCTCATCAATGTAATGCGGGATGCGCTTGCAACAACTTCCATTAATCCAGATGTTCTACAACTCATTCCATCAGATGATCGCTCGACAGTGAAGGCTCTCCTTACCGCTCGCGGCAAGGTTGATCTTGTAATTCCACGTGGAAGCGCCCAGCTAATCCGTATGGTTGTTGATGAAGCAACCGTTCCAACTATCGAAACCGGGGCAGGGGTCTGCCACGTATTTGTAGACGAGTTCGCCGATATCAATAAGGCTCTTCCAATTCTCCTTAACTCAAAGACTCATCGACCATCTGTCTGTAATGCAGCAGAGACTCTTCTTGTGCATAAGGCGATCGCTCCAACATTCTTGCCGCTGGCCCTCAAAGCCCTGAACGATGCCGGGGTCGCGCTACATTCTGATTCAACCGCACAGAAGGTTGCTGAAAAGTTCGGAATTCCCTCAACCCTTGCCACTGAAGATAATTGGTGTACTGAATACGGAATCCTTGAAATGAATGTCGCAGTCGTTGACTCTGTTGATGGCGCGGCGGACCACATCGCAAAATACGGAACAAACCACACCGAGGCGATTGTCACTGAAAACCAAGCAAGTGCAGATCGCTTTATCGCGTTGGCAGATTGCGCTGCGGTAATGGTCAATGCCTCAACACGATTTACAGATGGTGAGCAGATGGGTTTTGGCGCTGAAATCGGTATCTCAAACCAGAAACTTCACGCTCGCGGCCCAATGGGGTTAGAGGCGATGACAACCACCACCTGGATAGTTACTGGAAATGGGCAGATTCGCTCTTAGCCTCTTCAAATTACGTTAATCGGAGCATCTTTTATAGAATGCCCGCATGAGCACACTCTCTCGCGATGAAGTCGCAAAGTTGGCAGGGTTAGCACGAATCGAGATGACCGAGGAAGAGCTGGTAAATATCTCTTCACAATTTGGAACCATTCTTGATGCAGTTGCCCGAGTTCAGGAACTCAACCTTGATGGCGTAAAGGCAACATCGCACCCACAGCCAATTGAGAACATCGCACGCCCAGATGTAGTGCAGCCAAGTCTGACTCCCGCTGAAGCGCTCTCTGGCGCTCCTGCACAAGAGGATCAGCGATTCCGTGTGCCACAGATTTTAGGAGAGGAGTAAGCCATGATTTTCAAAACCGCAACAGAGATGGCAGATGCTCTCTCAAAGAAAGAAATCTCCTCAGTAGAACTCACTCAGGCGCACCTCGATCGAATTTCGGCAGTCGATGGCGATGTAAAGGCTTTCCTTCATGTTGATAAGGATGGCGCTCTTGCTCAAGCAGCTGCAGTCGATGCAGATCGCGCATCGGGTAAAGCGATGTCACCACTAGCTGGCGTTCCGCTCGCGCTCAAAGATGTTCTTGCGCAGAAGGGCGTTCCAACAACTGCGGGTTCAAAAATTTTGCAGGGCTGGAAGCCGCCTTATGACTCGACCGTTGTCTCTAAGCTGAAAGATGCTGGAGTCGTCATTCTCGGTAAGACCAACATGGATGAATTCGCGATGGGTTCATCAACTGAGAACAGTGGATATGGACCAACATTTAACCCTTGGGATTTAACACGTACTCCTGGCGGTTCATCAGGTGGATCATCAGCTGCGGTCGCATCATTTGAAGCGCCACTAGCGATAGGTTCCGATACCGGTGGATCTATCCGCCAGCCTGCGGCGCTTACCGGAATCGTCGGAGTGCGTCCAACATATGGCGCTGTCTCTCGCTACGGACTTATCGCTTACTCATCATCTCTTGATCAGGCGGGACCATTCGGTCGTACCGTGCTAGATGCAGCTCTCTTACATGAAGCAATTGCTGGCCACGATGCGCATGATGCGACATCAATTGAAGCTGCAGTTCCTGCAGTTGTTGCCGCTGCGAAGGATGGCAACGTCAAAGGAATGAAGATTGGCGTAATCAAGCAACTTCAAGGCGAGGGTTACCAAAAGGGTGTTCAGACACGCTTTACAGAATCACTCGATCTCCTTGCTTCACTTGGCGCAGAGATTGTTGAAGTTGATTGCCCAAGCTTCGAATATGCACTCGCTGCTTATTATTTGATCGCACCTTCCGAGTGTTCATCTAACCTCGCACGCTTTGATGCGATGCGATATGGACTTCGTACCGGTGATGAGAATGGAGCTTCGGCAGAGGCAGTTATGGCTGCAACCCGTGATGCTGGCTTTGGCCGCGAGGTAAAGCGCCGCATTATTCTCGGTACTTACGCGCTCTCATCTGGATATTACGATGCTTATTACGGTAGCGCACAGAAGATTCGCACGCTGATCATTCAGGATTACGCCAAGGCATTTGCTGCAGCTGATGTGCTGGTATCGCCGACTGCACCAACAACGGCATACAAGATTGGCGAGAAGGTCGATGACCCAATGGCTATGTACCTGGGAGATGTTGCAACAATTCCGGTAAACCTCGCTGGCATCTGCGGAATGTCACTGCCTGCAGGTCTAGCTGAGGAAGACAACCTTCCGGTCGGCTTCCAGATCATGGCTCCTGCGATGCAGGACCAGCGCCTCTATCAGACAGGTGCAGCGCTAGAAGCTGCTCTTATCTCGAAGTGGGGAGGAGCTCTTATTACAAAAGCTCCAGCACTGAAGGGAGGTGCCAAGTAATGGCGCTGAACTACGACGAGGTCGTTGCTAAATACGATCCAGTATTAGGTCTTGAAGTTCACGTCGAACTCAATACCGAGTCAAAGATGTTCTGCTCTTGTGCAACAACATTCGGGGCTGAACCAAATACTCAAACATGTCCTGTCTGTCTCGCTCTCCCTGGTGCACTTCCAGTGGTGAACGAGAAGGCGATCGAATCAACAATCAAGATCGGTCTTGCACTCAACTGCAGCATTGCGCCTTATAGCCGCTTTGCTCGCAAGAACTACTTCTATCCAGATATGCCAAAGAACTTCCAAATCTCGCAGTATGACGAGCCAATCTGTTTTGATGGCTATGTTGATGTTGAGATTGATACCGATGAGGGTCCCAAGCAGTTCCGCATCGAAGTCGAGCGCGTACATATGGAGGAAGACACAGGTAAGTCGCTCCACGTGGGTGGCGCAACCGGCCGCATCCATGGCGCTGACTACTCATTGCTCGATTACAACCGTGCCGGAATTCCTTTGGTTGAGATTGTTACCAAGATTGTTCCTGGCACCGGTAAGTACGCACCAGAAGTTGCTAAGGCATATGTTGCTGAACTCCGCGACATCCTTCGTGGACTTGGCGTATCTGACGTCAAGATGGA
>JBEGSV010000061.1:0-14175 GCA_041179685.1 Actinomycetota bacterium | reverse complement strand
GAGATCTACTTATTCCACGCCCTCCGTGAAGGTGCAGTGGCGCGTTTATTTGAGCACAACCCTTGGATCGTCTCTTATATCCGCAGCGCAATTGTCGAATATGGCGCAGGCATTCGCATTGATCTCGATGCAATTCAACGTCAAGCAGAAGATGCGATGCAAAATATGCAGAATATTGGCGAGCAATCATTTACCATCGCACTTGATTCAGGAATCTTTACTCCAGAAGAGACTGCAACACAGCGACAAGCTTTGTCAAAGTTAGAGACCGTTCTTGCACTCGTTGATGGTTGGGCTGATGAGGTCGCAACTCTTGCAGCAGGAGATCGCATCCCATCGATTACAGCTCTTCGCGAATTACATCGCCGCACTCGTGCAACAAGTGCACCATCACAACAACTCTTTAAAACTATGTTGGGGCTAGAAGTTTCACCAAAACTCTCTCGTGAAGCGAGCGCCTTCTGGTCACGCATTCGCGAGTTGAAGGGAACATCTGGTCGCGATCAGATCTGGAGCGGAATTCTTCCAAGCGCTACCGAATTATTGGCGCCCGATCTCTTCCTCGCATCGACAGAGATTCCCGATGATCTCTCAGGTTTGATTTAGGGAATCCCCTATTCACTAAAAGAGAGCTGCCAGGGAAAAGCGAAGTCCCCGGGGCCACATTTCACAATCAGCCTTCCCCTTGCTGATGGTGAACGGTTATCCGAGGACTTCGTAAGCGCAAAGTACGCAGAAAAGGTCGAGTGTGCAAATAGTAAAAGTTGGTTTCGCACCTACAATTCCTCAATGACAGGTCGAGAGATTGGAGAGGGTGAGGCTCCGACCCTTCCTGGAATCACAGAGGGCGAGATCCTTGTACTTCGCTCGACCCGTCGAAAGAAATCCGCCTCTGCCTATCGCCAAGGTGGTCGCATTGTGATCTCCCTGCCCGCCCGGATGAGTAAGGCTGAGGAGGCCCAAGTTGTCCCAGAGCTCATCGCCATCATCCGTGGCCGTGAAGAGGCGAAGACGCCTACCGTTGAGGCGCTAGCTGCCCGTATCGATACCCTTCTCAGTGAGCTCGCTCCAGAGATCGCCGCCCGCCCCTCTAGCGTGGCCTGGCGTCCCATGCGTGAGCGATGGGGCTCCTGCACCAGCGTCGACCGTACTATCCGTATCTCTGACCGCCTCAAGCTCGCCCCTGACTATGCCCTCGACTATGTCCTCTTCCATGAGGCGATCCACCTCCAATGGAGCGACCATGGCCCTGAATTCACCGAGACTCTCGCCCGATTTGAAGAATCTGAGCTCGCCAGCGCCTATCTCGATGGCTGGGAGGCGGCTGAAAGGGCGATGCTCGACCCGGTCGAGCTGAAGAAGCTCGGCCCAAAGGGGTAGCCGAGCTGAAGAAGCTCGGCGCGAAGAGCTAATCGAGCTAAAAGGGTCGGCTGAGACCCCTAAATATTGCCCACAAATATCCGCTCGCCTACGCGTATTTGAGCGTGAGGCGGAGTATGGTTTCAACCAATACGCGTACGCCGCACAATACGGATACGCCGATTGGAGGCAATCATGACAGAGACATACAAGGGTGACGCTTACTGCGTTAAGTGCAAGGAGAAGCGTGACTTCGAGGGAACTGTAAAGGTCTCTGACTCAGGTCGTCGCATGGCACAGGGCATCTGCCCAGTCTGCGGTACCAAGGTCAACCGTATCCTCGGTAAGGCACAGTAACTCACTTTCCTCGTTCAACGCGTAAGCGTATGAATGTAAGTACATTGCATCAACGTTTGGCGCGGTAAGCACTCAAACGAAGAACGTAAGGAAGCCCCTCGCATTCGTGCGGGGGGTTTTTCTTTTCTACCATGTGTTCCTATTTACTTGAACGCTCCACAGCGCACGATCAACGTGCGATCGGCTCTTGGTCAGCTCGAACCATCATCGCCCCATGGCCATCTCTGATCATCCCAATCTTCCTCAATACACCTTGCTGCGCGGCTCATCGCTAATGAATGATCGCCGCAAACCCTCGCACTATCTCTTTGGGACGACGCAACGTGTTGTCGCCGTCACATCTGCATTTGAGCGAAGTGCGCTGATTCAAATCGGCGAGGGAGTCAATCCCTTGGCTCAGGTGGACTCGCATCTTCGAGATGAGCTCGAGCACTTTCTCGAGAGCTTAGCTGCGCTCGGACTTCTCAATCGCAATCGCGCCCAGCTAAGAGCTCCAAAGCGATTCTTTGATGCAATCGAGGATCGCGATCTTGCAGCGAAAGATTTTCAGATACGTGCCAATCCAGAATTACGGCAATCAGAGTGGATTGATTGCGCAAGCGATGGTGGAACATCAACTCTCGCAGCGCGCTCGCTCTACCCTGTCATCCTTTCGGGGCGATCTAGAGTCATCACCTTGCTCTACTCGCTGCTGCTCGCCAGTGGAGTCACGCGGGTTCGATTCTCCGATCGACATCATCGATCAACAATTGAAAGTTGCGACCTAGGTTATGGCGCCATTTCTCATCACCAGCTTGGCCTTGACTATTATGAGCAATCTGAGGCTGCCCGTAGGTCCATCTCGCTCTTTCCAGTTGATGCAACAACGCGCCATGATTTAGATAATGACCGTCCAATCGCTTTTATCCATTATGGCGATTGTGATCCTGTGGATTTGGTGGAATGGTCGAATCTGAGGATGCCACATTTGGTGATCCATCAGCCGATTGGTGACGAGATTGTCGTAGGGCCGATGGTGATTCCGGGAGAAACGCCTTGTATTCGCTGTTTATCGCTCTACGAGATAGATAACTTTGGATATACCCGGTTAGAGCGAATAGATATCAATGGCCCTTCAGAGCTTCCAGCGGTTACGGCTCATTACATCGCAGCCCTTGCCGCATCTCAGATTCTTAACTTTATCGATCAGATCAACGCTACAACTGAGCAGGGTATTGCCCGGAATACTGGCATCGGTGAAGTTTCATATATCAACTTCCAGCGCCTCGCAGAGCCGCAGGTGGTGGCGATTTCACGCCATCCACTCTGCGGATGTGATCGTTAAAGGCTCGCGAGCTTTTCTACAACTTCTTTCGCAGATGGATTTGTCATCGCAGTACCATCTGAAAAGACCAGGGTTGGAACAGTTCGGTTTCCGCCATTAACTTTCTCGACGATCTCTGCGGTTCCTGGAACCTCCTCGATATTGATCTCATCGTATGTGACTCCGAGATCTGCGAGTTGAGACTTCAGCCGCTTGCAGTATCCGCACCAACTGGTCGAATACATAACAAAGGACATCTTTAGTTGTTCCTCACATACTCAGCTGCATGTGGAAAGCCATTGGCTTCAAGCTTCTCTGCCAAATCCTTCTTCACAGCTTGAACGACCTTATGAGTTCCGTTGCAGTTCTTCTCTTCATCTGTGCTGTATCCGCACTGGCAAGCGCCCATTTCATCTCTCTCTTCACTCGAGTTGTGCGTGAAGGGTATAAGAGATGGAGCACAGATGTCGGCTGAGAACTTTGCTTATGCGGCAATGACCTGGCGAGGTGGGCGGCCGGGACGGCGCTTACGTTCAATGACTGCGCCATCTTCAATCAACTGACCACCCCAGACTCCACATGGCTCGCTGCGATCAAGTGCTCCCTCGAGACATGCCTGCTTCATCGGGCAACTGCCACAGAGCGACTTCGCAAGTGAGATTTCGAGATCGGAGTCGGCGAAGAAGAGGTCAGGATCTGCGTTATGGCAGGGCAAGGTAAAGGCCTTGGCGTTATCGGATGTATATGTCACATCGTCTAAGCCAATGTACTGATCTGCCCAACCTGCTACCTGTAGTTCGCTGTAGAGAACGGTCATCGTCTCCACCTGCCTTTCTTCTCCTGAGTGCTTTCTCGTTTTGATTTCTCTTTTGATTATGGAAATAAAAAAGGCCCCTTTAAATCCTGAGTGGATTTAAGAGGCCCGTTTGGGTTGCTATCGGTTAGCCGATAAGTGCTCCCGTGGCCTCTTCCACTGCATAAAAGTTGGCGTAAAACGCTGACTTTGTAGCTGTGGGCCAATTGCGCTTATGAGTGCGCGCAGAATTGGCTGAGGTTGTGTGAGCATGTGAAAGTGCAGCAACGTTTGTTGCTGTGAGAACGATGTTCTTTGACATCATCTCTTCCTTTCACTCTTGCCTTCACTGAACTGTGAAGAGGTGTAAGAGTAAAGGATGGCTCTTGTTACTTGCAAGGTAATTAAATGCGAAGAGCTAGGCAGGGGTGATTTGGCCCTTAAATGAGCGTGGATTCAGCTAAGAACCGTGATGGTGCAGCTCGATAAGTGATGTGAAGATCTGCCTTCGCACGGGTCATTCCAACATAGAACAAACGGCGCTCTTCAGCGATAACAGCATCTGTGAGCGTGGTTCCAGCGTTGGTCAGAGGCAAGATTCCCTCAGATGCGCCGATGAGATAGACGCGCTCCCACTCGAGACCCTTTGCGGCATGGAGCGTAGCCAAGGTGACCACTGGCATAGTCGGAGGGTTGTTCTGCTGCACGCGATCTTCAACTTCGCGTAGGTATCCACGTAAAGTCTTTGGCGCAAAGTTGGGATTGTCGTTGAGTTCGCGACCAAGATGCAAGAGCGCTGCAATTCCATCAATGGATTCTCCGGTTAAGAATGGCTGTGCAATCGAGCGAAGCTCATCTATCCAGTCGCTGCCTTCTGTTGGAATAACCGATGCTTGGCGGACCTGCTTAAGAAAATCGCGAACATCGGTGCGGTCGAAGAAACGTTCGGTATTGCGCACTTGATATGGAATTCCGCTGCGATTCATAGCGCGCTCAACTGCAGAGAGCTGCGCGTTGGTGCGGGCTAGCACTGCAATCTCTTGCGGCTGGATTCCGGTACTTAGGAGCGAAGTCATCTCGTTAAGGACTCCGGCGATTTCGGATTGCTCATCTTTAAACCCTTGTACTGAAGGCTTACTTCCATGGCTATTGAAGGCGACAAGCTCTTGCCCCATTGCACCATGGCGCAAGATTGAGTTAGCGGCAAAGGTGATCTCAGGGGTCGAGCGATATCCAGTACTGAGGCGAATCACTTGCGCATCCTGAAAACGTTGAGTGAAGGTGTTGAGAAAAACTGGAGTAGCGCCAGCAAAGGAGTAAATAGTCTGTGCTGGATCCCCCACAACACAGATATCAGTACGAGTTCCCAACCATGCATTAATCAATCGTTGTTGAACCGGAGAAATATCCTGATACTCATCGACCGTGAAATACCGATATTGATTTTGAACTCTTTCACGGACATCACGTTCTTCTTCTAACATTGCTGATGTAAGTAATAGAACATCTTCAAAGTCGATAGCTAACTCTTGCTTCTTAATTGATTCATATGCGGTGTAGAGCTGGACTAATTGTTCTGGGTTAACACGTGGTTTGATCAGACGCTGAGAAATTTCATCCATGAAATCTTCAGGCGCTACCTGTGAAACTTTCGCCCACTCGATTTCAGTTGCAATATCTCGCATAAGTTCACGGTTATTGGTTGCAATATGAGCGGTCAGACCTGCGCGGCGAACTGCCTCGGTGATGAAGCTCCCCTTAGAGGTGATGAGATCTGGGGTGCGCCCACCAAAGACGGTAGGCCAGAAGAAGAGCAGTTGTTTCAGGGCAGCCGAGTGGATTGTGCGGGCGGCAACGGTTGGAACACCCAGAGTACGAAGTCGGGCGCGCATCTCGCCAGCTGCACGGGCGGTAAAGGTCAGCGCCAATACCTTCTGAGGATCCATCGTTCCAATTGCTGCCGCATATGCGATCCGGTGCGTAATCGCACGTGTCTTTCCGGTACCGGCTCCGGCAATCACGCAGACAGGGCCACGTGTAGCAAGTGCTACAGCGCGCTGATCATCATCGAGTGCCTCGAGAATCTTCGCTGCATCTAGCGACGAAGATAAATGTGAAGTCGAGAAGTCATCTATCGCCATGTCTCGCCAGCTAACTTAGATGCATCGAGTGAAGTTTCACCGAGCCAGCTCTCAATCATCTTTCGCGCAACAGAGACGGTAGGGGGAAGGAGAAGTGATCCATCTTCTGCAGCTGCTTTTAACTCGTCGCGAGAGAACCACTTGACCTCGGTAATCTCCTCACCATCAGGGCGAGCATCCTCTGGCGCATCGGTAATTGCAGAGAATGCAATCATCACACTTGCTGGAAATGGCCAAGGTTGAGAACCGAGGTAGTTAATTTCAGAGAGGCGAACTCCCGCTTCTTCATATACCTCACGGGCAACACAATGTTCAAAGGTTTCGCCTGGCTCCATAAAACCTGCAAAGGTAGAGAAACGACCTTCCGGCCACACTGGCTGATGGCCCAAGAGAATACGATCAGCACGATCTTTGACCAGAACAATCACTGCCGGATCAGTACGTGGATGATGTTGCAGATCATCGACATCGCACTTGCGCGCTGCACCAGACAAATCGACGCGAGTCCGAGCGCCGCATCGTGGGCAGTGTGGATGTGCATCATGCCAATTTGAAAGCGCGATTGCATGCATGACAACTTCAAGGTGAAGTGGTGAAAGACCACCAGCTAATTCTCGGAGCGTTAAGTAATCCTCAACTTCACTATCGACAGCACCTGATGCCCAAGCGAAGTAAGCAGTATCTGTCTGGCGATCGATTCCAAGAAAGTATCGCTCTCCCCCAATGGCATCACCAGCCGTAAGGAATGTAGGTCCCTCATTTGTGCTGCGGATACGACCCTTGCCAACCTCAATGATGGACGCGTTCTGCCAGAGTTGATCAATACGAACCTGGTCTGATCGAAGATCTCCGGCGCGGTCCATTAAGGAAGGTCTCTGTGGAATCGCGCTCATAGGTGGAGGTTACTAGGCTCTCCCCATGCGCATCACCTCGTGGAATATCCTCCATGGCCAGCCACTCGTACCTACCGAGCAGGCGCCATTTGCCGAGGTGGCGGCGGGGCTCGGAAGCGATCTGATTGCGCTACAAGAGATTGATATGGGCCTGGCTCGATCTGGTGGCTCGCAACAGGTAGCCGAAATCGCTAAAGCGATGGGCGCAAAGGATTGGGGATTTGCGCCGACCGTTCATGGCACACCTGGCTTTGATTGGAAGAAGGTATCCCAAAGCAACTCTCGCATCTTCACAACGGGTGATCAACCATTGCAATCCCACTATGGAATCGCAATTGTTTCACGAGTACCAGTGAAGAAGTGGCTCAGGCTAGAACTTGGTAAGGCATGGATTGGGATGCCACTGTTAATTGCAAATGAGAAAGGCAAGGTCGCGCCTTTCTATGTCAAAGATGAACCTCGCGTTGCGATCGGTGCAGTTCTAGAAAATGGTTGGACAGTAATCAATACCCATCTCTCATTTGTACCAATTGTAAATATCTTCCAGCTTCTCAAATTATCTCGGTGGGCGAAGAAGATTGAGCGAGAATATTCGACGCGAGTTCTACTTGTTGGTGACTTCAATTTACCGTGGGGAATTCCGGCTCGCATTACTCGATGGGCTCGCGCAACCCAGGCGCTGAGCTATCCATCCTGGAAGCCAGCTATCTCATTTGATTACATACTTGCGCGACCATCAGATATGAAAGCTATGCAAGAGCTGACACATCAACAGCTTCCCATCAGTGATCATCGTCCTATCACAATTGAGATTAATTAACTTAAGAGGGCAATTAGCTCTGCCTCTGTCGCCAAGTTAGCTCGTCGATCAATCTGACCGGTGGGAACATAATGGAAAGCGGCGCTGATATTTTCAACAGGCGTTCCAGATAGCTTTGCCCACGCCAGGCGGTAGATGGCCAACTGAATTGCAGAGTCTTCATCAAGGGATCGAGAACCGGTCTTCCAATCCACGACCTCAAAGCCTTGCTCTGTCTTATAAATTGCATCGATTCGTCCTCGCACCAGGGTTCCTGCGATTACCGTTTCGAAGGGAACCTCAACTGCATGTGCGTGGCGATCGGCCCATTCTGATTTCAACCAAGCGGCTTTGAGCTCTTCTAAAGTGCGATCTTCCTCGATTGGTTGCAGGAGATCAAAATCTTCATCATCAAAGATGGAATTTCCACGCAGATGTTTCTCTACCCAGAGGTGGAAAGCTGTTCCGCGTGATGAGTATTCATCTCGTGCTCGAGGCATTGGGCGACGAACGCTACGAGCAAAGCCTTCCGGATCTTTCTTCATCGCAATAATCGCAGAGGGAGACATTCGAAGCGGGCGAGGAACCTCACCGCTGGTGCGGCGGAATTCGGTGTTCTCTTTAATGATTGCCTCTGCATCTTCAATCCAAGACTCAATCACTGCGCCACCAGATAGTGAGGAGAGATCAACTGCCTTGGCAGCACGCACTTTCTCTACCGTGGCATCGAAAGCAACACGTCTGCCGCCCAGTGGATCGCGAGGCCACTCTTGTGAGATTTCAATATCTTCTTGCGGATTGCGAGCATCCGGTGCCGGCGCCTCTAGTTCGTCGATGACTCTTCCAATACGTCGTGCTACTTCTTCGACACTGCGATAGAGAACAGATGGCGCCAATGGCTTAACGCCTTCACCCCAGTATGAGGTAGAGCAGAAGAGGTGGCTCTTGGCGCGAGTAACGGCGACGTAACCAAGTCGAATCTCCTCGCTATAGCGGTAACCATTGCAATCATCTTTATATTTATCGAGCGCCTTATTGGCCTCTGAGTTGGTGGAGACCTGTGAAAGGTTGAGCTGTGGAACAACATGTGCATCGCTACGAAGTTCGAAGGGGATGAAACGTTCATTAAATACCCAGTTTTCTGGGCTTTTGGAGCTCTTGGATGGGAAGGTTCCCTCTGCAAGTCCTGGGATTGCAACAACATCCCACTCGGCACCCTTCGACATATGGATTGTCAAAATCTGTACGACGGATGAGTCGACCTCAGGTGCACCAGCTTTGAGCCCACCTTCTTCATCACTTGCAACATCGAGCCATTGGATAAAGCTATTGAGCGATCCGCCAGAGCGCGCAAACTTACTTGCCTCATCTAGGAATCGATCGAGATGGCGACGGCCATGGATTCCTTCTTCTCGCAGCATTACCTCTGCCTCAAGGTTGAGGTAGCGCTCAATCTCAAGAATGAGATCTGTAATAGATCCCGATGCTCGAGAACGTAATCTGCGCAAATCAGCAGAGAACTTCACAAGTCGCGCATAACCGGCTGCAGAGAAGGTGTGAGCTTCTGCAGAGCCAATTTCATCTAGTGCGTCAATGAGAGATCCTGCAATCTGATCATCGTTATCTGCAACCAACGGATTGCCGGCGATGATGTTCTGCACCAATGTGCGATTATCAGAGCCTTCGCTCTTGGCACGGTTACGAGAGAATCGACCAAGTGCTGCAATATCGCGCGGACCTAAATTGATTCGTGGGCCTGTGAGATGGCGCATCAAGGCGCCGCCTGCATCTGGAGAATTAATGATCTTCAGTAGCGCGACGATATCTGAAACCTCTGGAACGTGAATCAAGCCACCTAGGCCAAGTACCTCAGAAGGAATATTGGCTGCCGTAAGCGCCTCTTGGATATAGGCGATCTGTGACTTCTTACGAACTAGAACTGCAAATGTCAGCGGTTTCTCACGCTCTTTATTGCTCTGCCAGAGCGGTGTGAAGTACTCGGCAATCGCCTGAGCCTCTGCTTCAAGATTTTCAAAGATTCCACAGGTGAGATCTCCGAGTCCTGCACCTTCGCGGGCGCGAAGTGGAAGCACCACAACGCCATCATTATTGCGAACACCTTCGGAGATTACATTTGCTACTTCCAGGATGCTCTGATCATTGCGATATGTGGTCGACAAGTTATATTGATTCTCACCTGTTGCGCCATCGCTTTTAGAGAAATAATTATTAAATGCACCGATAGTTCCTGCTGCTGCACCGCGCCAGGTGTAGATGGATTGGCATGGATCTCCCACCGCTGTTACAGGGTGACCGTCGCCAAAGAGAGTGCTGAGTAAGCGCACCTGTGAGTGAGATGTATCTTGATATTCATCGAGAAGTACAACTGGATATTTAGCGCGTTCAATAGCGCCCACATCCGGGAAGGATTGTGCGATACGCGCTGCGAGTGCAATTTGATCATCGAAAGATAGTTGTCCGCTGGTGCGACGAAACGAGATGAATTTCTCCATCATTGCAACAAGTCCAATACGTTGCTGTGAGGTCAAAGCTGCTTTTCGAACACCTTCATTTGTGGCACCTCCCATGCGTGAGAGTTCGGCCAACAATTTATTATCTTCTTCGATAATTGCATCGCCCGATACCTGGTGCTCAAGCGCCTGAGATGTGAGTCCCATCAAATCTTCTACAACAGTCTTGATCGATGATTCGTTGCTATACCCATCTTCATCCCAATTGCGGACGATGCGATTGGCCTGCATCCAGAGCGCTGCTTCGCCGAGCGGTTGGGAATCAGCATCGATTCCAAGTCGAATAGAGTGTTCAGAGAGGATGCGACCGGCATATGAGTGATAGGTCGTAACCGAGGTATCGAGGCTGGCAAAGGGGCGTTCTATACCGCTCTTCTCCATACCCTTAGCGAGCTGAGCCAGACGTTTTCGAATTCTTAAGTTGAGTTCGCCAGCAGCCTTGCGAGTAAAGGTAAGGCCCAAGATTTGATCGGGACGGACAAACCCATTGGCTACAAGATAGACAACGCGTGAAGCCATCGTCTCTGTCTTGCCAGATCCAGCACCGGCAATCACAACAGCAGGTTCGAGTGGATTACTTGTAATTGAAATAATCGCAGCCTGCTCCTGGCTTGGCAGAGGAAATGAACTATCAATCAGGCGAATAAATCCAGCAACATCAGCAGGTGAGTACCTCTCTCTCATCGCGCTCATCCGATCACCGATCTTCCTTGGAGATGGACAGGGCATGAGCTCTTTACCGGACAGAAACTGCAGAAATCATTCTTCTTTGCGATAAAGACTGGTGATGCCATCTGATCTGCAATTGATTCGAGATGAGTTGATACTTCAGCGATGTTAATTGGAGCCCGTTCGCGTGTGGCTACATCCTTTGTATCGTGTCCTAAGAAGACGAGATGAGATCCAGAGACTGCAGGGCTATCGAATTTCTTTTCGAAGCCATTGAGGACAACTGCTAATTGATAACAGGCGAGCTGTAGATTTTCGGCAGCTTCCTTCTTTCCAATTGCTTTACCTGTCTTAAAGTCAACGACATAGAACTTGCCATCGCTATCGACTTCAAGGCGATCTACCGAACCGCGAACCGTTGCTCGACCTAGGTTAAATGTGAAATCTAGCTCTACTCCCTCAACCTCTCGGGTAGAAGTGCGGTGATACTGAGCAAAGCGTTCGAGCATCTTCTGCGCACGCTGTAATTGGACCTTGCTGATCCAACCCGTTGAATCGGCGATCAGTGGCCAGGCTTGATTGAGAGACTGGTAGAGATCTTGATCAGAGGTTTCTGGCTGCTCAACTTTTATACGTGCATATTCGTGAATAACCGAGCCTAAGAGTTGGGCGGTTGAATCTCCATCAGAGCCACCATTGCGCTCTAAGAGCCACTTTAAGCCGCAAGTTTCGAACGATTCGGCAGCGCTTGGGGAGATATGGACCTGTTCATCTTCGGTATAGAGCGGTTGATCACTCGAAATTGGATGAGCGCCAAGCCAATTAACAGGATCTGCAACTGAGATATCTGATGCCGCAAGAGTGGCAAGGAGCGATGCAGCCTCATCTGAATTACTACCTGAAAGCGAACGGCGAAGCGAGGCTACTAAAGCATTGGCCGTCAGAGGTCTTGCATCACTAAATTCTAGAGTAGTGAATTCTTCTGACTCAGCTGATTCAAGGAAGAAGGAAGAAGGTGAATCTTCTTCACGAGATATCGCAGTGATATGTAATTGATCAGAGGCGCGAGTCGTGGCGACATGGAATAAACGCTTCTCATCAATGGCTAGCGATTGAGCGGTAATTAAATCGAGCGCCACTTGAGCGATTTCTTCACCATGGCGTTCGCGTTCTACCAAGCGTTCAGCACCAAGCAAAGTGCTTCGCTGTTTGAGGTTTGGCCATACGCCTTCTTGAATACCGGCGACAAATACTCGCTTGAATTGTAATCCTTTTGCCGAGTGAACGGTAAGAAGTTGAACCACGTCAGGACGAACACCTTGCATAGTAATGAGATCGGAGACGATATTTTCTTGCGCAATCTCATTGAGAAAATTCTTTGGGTGTGAACCTGGCATACGATCTATATGTCGTGCAGCTGAGTCGAAGAGTTGAACCATCGCATCGAGATCTCGATCTGCAGTTGCACCTCGGGAACCACCACGGAGAGCAGCGCTCTGCCAGGCATCTGCGATTAATTGGTTCTCGCTGTTGACCGCCTTCGACCAGATAGCCCAGAGGAGGTCATGGATTGAAGGGTTCTTCTTTCTCAGAGCGGCTCGTGCTGCGGTGAGAAGGTCATGGACCCGACGTAATTCGCTATCTTCCTCGATCGGAATATCGCCATTATCAATTGCATCAATAATCATCTGGGTGCCACTGCGAGGATCTGACTCTTCATCTCTCGCTTTTAATAGCGCGGTGCGAATTCGGCGCAATGAGATTGAAGTAGCCCCACCGAACTCAGAGAGCAGGAGACGTTCACAGTTCTCGAGCGTTAATTCTTCGATGCCAGATGCAACTCGGGCCAGGAGAATAAATGGTGAAATTGCTGCGTTAGCGGCGATTGCTTCACGATCGCCGACGACTGGAATTGAGGATTGAGCGAGAGCGCGACGAATTGCAGTTGCTGTGGTGTTATGTGCGCGCACAATTACCGCCATATCAGAATAGGCAATTCCTTCAATCAGATGTGCGCGTTTGATTGAGTATGCGATGTACTGAGCCTCTTCGGCCTCTGAACGAAGTTCGATGGCAAATTTCTTTGGGATTCCACGGTGTGGATTGAGTAAAGTGATTGTGGTTGCGCTCTGAAAGTGATCGGCTATATAACGATCTACGCCATCTGGATCTGATCCACGGAAACGGCCAACGGAAGATTGTGGATCTACGACGAGAACGCAATCATCACTGATAAGAAGTTCTAGGAGCCTGCGTTGGGCAGGGTCGCTCTCATGGAATTCATCAACCATAATTGTTGAGAAGCGATTACGGAGATCCTTCAATAGCTCTGGATTTGAGTCTAAGTGTGCGATGGCAGCATTGATGATTTCAGATGGATCAATTCGCATCTTGGCATCGCCGGCGCCAGTATCCATTATTGCTGAGGTCTGAAGATATGTGCTCCAAAACTTTGCAGCTGGCCCCCAGAAACGTTCATTGAGACGTTGGCCCTTTTCGGCTAATTGAGTTGGTGTTAATCCGCGTTCTGTTGCGCGCATCATCAGATCTCGAAGTTCGCGAATAAATCCTTGTGTCAGTAACGGTTCACCCATCAAAACGGTGTCGCCTGTGTTGTGATCCATCATTAAATCAGCAGGCCACCAATCGACCTTATCTTCGAGATTTCCCTCTAATAACTGCTTGATAAATGACTCTTGTTCGGCGCCTGAGATGAGAACGGTTTCGCGGAAGTTATCCCCCGAGGTCATCGACAAGATAGAGAAGGCGAGGGCGTGGAAGGTGCGCGCAACAGGTTCTTGGAGGGTTCCATCTGAGGCAAGAACGATTGCATCTCGAATCTCTGATGCGCGTTCGCGACCGAAGGTGAGGATAAGAATTGAGTCTGCTGGTGTACCCGATTGGATGCGATTTATTGCGCACTCAATGAGTGTTGAGGTTTTGCCAGTACCGGTTGCGCCTCGAATAATCAGCGGCGAACCGCGATGGGCAATCGCAGCAAGTTGTTGTGGGTCGAAGGCGATTTGGGGGCGAGTAATTGGGTTGGCTACAAGCCGTAAACCCAGGGGCGTTGATGTTTTACTCACGGTACGAATTCCACACTATTCCACCGACAATTCGGCGTTAGAGCCCTTGTTCGCGGTTGAAGCGTCGATATGCCCACCATAAGAGGATCAAGAAAAGCGCGACTCCGCCTTGGATGATGTGGCTCTGATGAATATGGAAGAAACTTTGATGCACTTCTGCTGTGTTAGCACTCTTGCTCGGGGTATTGAGGTAAAGCTCGTAGCTGCCTGAGATTGAGTGGCCATCTGCTGAAACAACTCGATA
>JBEGSV010000060.1:0-7862 GCA_041179685.1 Actinomycetota bacterium | reverse complement strand
TGCGAAGCGCATGAGACAACGAGACCGAGAGGACGCGTTGCATCGTGGAATTAACGACCTAGGATGTCGCGCATTAATTGCGCAGTTTCGCTTGGTGTCTGTCCAACCTTTACTCCTGCAGCTTCGAGAGCATCTTTCTTAGCCTGCGCTGTTCCTGAAGAGCCAGAGACGATTGCACCTGCATGGCCCATGGTCTTTCCTTCAGGGGCAGTAAATCCTGCAACGTAACCCACAACTGGCTTAGTTACATACTCAGAGATAAATGCAGCAGCGCGTTCTTCAGCATCTCCACCGATTTCACCGATCATGACAATCGCTGTCGTATCTGGATCATCCTGGAATGCGCGAAGGCAATCGATATGAGTTGTTCCGATTACTGGGTCTCCACCAATACCAACCGCAGTAGAGAATCCGATATCGCGAAGCTCGTACATCATCTGATAGGTAAGTGTTCCTGACTTTGAGACGAGTCCAATAGGACCCTTCTTTGTAATATCGGCTGGAATGATTCCAACATTTGATGCCTCGGGACTGATGAGTCCTGGGCAGTTAGGTCCGATGATCTGAGTCTTTCCGCTCTTCAATGAGTAGGCATAGAAGAATGCAGAGTCATGAACTGGAATACCTTCAGTAATAACAACAACCAATGGCATCGTTGCATCGATGGCATCGATGACAGCTGCCTTTGCAAATTTAGGCGGAACGAAGACAACTGAAACGTTTGCACCAGTTGCAGCCATTGCTTCTGCAACGGTATTGAAGACTGGAAGTGATGTGCCATCGATTTCGACGACCTGTCCGCCCTTACCTGGTGTTACACCGCCGACAACCTTTGTGCCTGATGCCAACATGCGACGTGTGTGCTTCGTTCCTTCAGAACCAGTCATACCCTGAACGATGACCTTGCTGGAAGAGTTGATAAAGATTGACATTACTTTGCCGCCAATTCTGCAGCGCGTGATGCTGCTCCATCCATAGTCTCTGCCTGCTCCACCAATGGGTGGTTTGCTGCGTTCAAAATTGCGCGTCCTTCAAGAACGTTATTGCCATCGAGGCGGACGACGATTGGCTTGGTGGCCTTATCGCCAAGAAGCTCGAGCGCTTGAACGATTCCATTTGCAACGGCATCACATGCTGTGATTCCGCCGAAGACGTTAACGAATACGCTCTTCACATCTGGATCGCCGAGGATGATCGAAAGTCCATCTGCCATCACCTGCGCTGATGCTCCGCCTCCGATATCGAGGAAGTTAGCTGGACGCATGCCACCGAACTTCTCGCCTGCATAAGCAACAACATCGAGCGTTGACATCACAAGTCCAGCACCATTTCCGATGATTCCGACCTGTCCGTTATCGAGCTTGACGTAGTTAAGGCCCTTTGCCTTCGCAGCTTCTTCAAGAGCATTTGCAGTTGCTGTATCTACTAGCTCTGCATGACCTGGCTGACGGAAATCTGCATTCTCATCGAGTGAGACCTTGCCATCGAGAGCGATGATGCGACCATCTTCAGTCTTTACAAGTGGGTTAACTTCAACGAGCGTTGCATCCTCAGACTGGAATGTCTCCCACAACTTCACGAGTACATCTGCAACCTGATCTGCAATATCTGCAGGGAACTGAGCTTGAGCAATAATCTTTGTAGCGAGCGCCTTATCGATTCCATCAACTGCACTTACTGGAACCTTTGCTAGCTTCTCTGGGGTTGTGTGTGCAACCTCTTCAATATCCATTCCACCGGCAACTGATGCCATAACAAGGAATGTACGGTTTGAGCGATCAAGCAAGATTGAGATGTAGTACTCATCGACGATTGGAGCTGCTTGAGCAATCATCACCTTGTGAACGGTATGGCCCTTGATATCCATTCCGAGAATTGCTGATGCCTTCTCAAATGTATCCGCTGGATCAACTGCAAGCTTGACGCCACCAGCCTTACCGCGGCCACCGACTTTTACCTGCGCTTTAACGACAACCTTTCCACCCATATCAGCTGCAGCATCGCGAGCCTGTTCTGGTGTTGTTGCCACAGCGCCCTTAAGGACAGGGACGGTGTGCTTTTCGAAGAGGTCACGTGCTTGATACTCGTAGAGATCCACTGATGGGCTCCTTCAATGTCGAAGATACGGGGTTATCCTAAACCCGCACCGGCGCGCATCTTTACAGCGGAAAGGCTTATCTAAAGCGGAGTAACAGGGGCATATCGGAGCAAGAGGCGCTTATCGCCATAGGCGCCGAAGTTGATAGTCGCCTCAGACTTATCGCCGACGCCGGAGACCGCGACCACGGTGCCGAGACCAAATGTGTCATGAGACACACGCTGGCCAATCTCTAAGACCATTGCGGAGGAGACCTTGCCTGTCGCCCTTGCTGGAGGGGCGGTGGCAACGCGAGATTTTCGCACCGCGCTCGAAGATGTGTAGGAAGGCTTTCCTTCGTTGACCCACTCAATCAAATTAGACGGGATCTCATCGAGGAATCGTGATGCCGGGTTGTACTTCGGTGTTCCAAAAGTTAATCGGTATTCAGCGCGAGAGATGTAGAGGCGCTTCTCAGCACGAGTCAATCCAACGTAAGCAAGGCGACGCTCTTCTTCAATCTCTTTTGGATCATCAAAGGTTCGAGCATGCGGAAATATTCCATCTTCCATTCCAGTGAGAAAGACGGTGGGAAATTCGAGACCCTTCGCGGTGTGAAGTGTCATCAAGGTGACAACTCCCCCATGATCCTCACCGTCCGGAATCTCATCTGCATCTGCAACAAGTGAGACCTTCTCTAAGAAACCACCTAGAGAAATAACTTCATCTTCACCAAGCTCATCGAGTGAGCGCTCTTCATATTCGATGGAGGCCGAGACAAGTTCTTGTAAGTTCTCAACTCGAACCTCATCTTGCGGATCGGTGCTCGCAGAAAGCTCTCTTAAGAGGCCAGATTGCTCGAGCGCTGCTTCAATGATTGTCGATGGTTTGGTATTTACTTCAACCAATACCGCAAGCGCTGAGAGCATATTTGTAAATTCGCTGATGGATTGCGATGCCTTATTTGGAACGCCGGTTGCTTCACGCACTCGCAGAAGTGCATCCCAGAATGAAATTCCCTGAGTTTGAGCGAAGAGATCTACCTCTTCAATTGCGCGGTCACCTATGCCACGCTTGGGAAAGTTGATAATGCGGCGAAGCGATACTTCATCGCTGGGATTTGCCAGGACGCGCAGATACGCAAGTAAGTCTTTGACTTCTTTACGTTCGTAGAATCGAAGGCCACCAACAACCTTGTAAGGAATTGCAGCTCTCATAAAGACTTCTTCAAAGACGCGAGATTGGGCGTTGGTGCGATAGAAGACCGCGGTATCGCCAGGCCGTGATTCATCCTTATCTTGCAACCTGCGAATCTCGCCCTTGATGAATTCGCCTTCATCATATTCAGACTCTGCAACATAGCCAATCAGTGGGGCGCCGGCGCCGGAATCTGACCAGAGATTCTTCTCTTTGCGCGATTCATTTTGAGAGATCACTGCATTGGCAGCAGAGAGAATGTTCTGAGTAGAACGGTAATTCTGCTCGAGCAATACAGTCTTGGCATTGGGGTAATCAACTTCAAATTGCAAGATATTGCGAATCGTTGCGCCACGGAAGCCATAGATTGATTGATCGGCATCACCGACGACGCAGAGTTCGGCGATGGGGAAACCATCTGTTGCATCCCCCGTGAGCTCTTTTACCAATTGATATTGGGCGTGGTTTGTATCTTGATACTCATCAACCAGGATATGGCGAAAGCGTGATCGGAAGCGGGCCTTCGCTTCAGGAAATTGCTGAAGAACTTGAACTGTCTTCATAATCAAATCATCAAAGTCCATCGCATTAGCCTGCTTCAATCGCTTCTCATACATGGTGTAAACATCGGCTGCGATGGTGTCGAATTGGTTGGTCGCCTTACTCAAGAATTCGTAAGGCGTTTGGAGTTCATTCTTTGCATTAGAGATGATGTTCTGAAATTGGCGAGCGGGATATCGCTTGGAATCTAAATTAAGGGTCTCGCAGACCTTTTGAATCAACTTCTGTGAATCTGCAGAGTCATAAATCGAAAAGGTTGCGCTATATCCAAGTCTCTCAACCTCTTGGCGGAGCAAGCGAACGCAGGCAGAGTGAAAGGTTGAAACCCACATCGATTTAGCGATTGGGCCAACCAGTTCGGTCACGCGCTCTTTCATCTCACCCGCTGCCTTATTGGTGAAGGTGATTGCGAGGATTTCATATGGCTTTACACCTCGACGAGCCATCAAATATGCAATACGTCGTGTGAGTACACGGGTCTTTCCGGAACCGGCTCCTGCGACGACGAGAAGAGGTGAACCGGCATGGGCAACAGCTTCTTGCTGTTGTGGATTTAATCCCTGAAGGAGTTCATCGTTACCGGACATGGCGCGGAGTCTATTAGGATTCACTCCCATGGAGCCTTTAGCAGATTCTGAAATCAAGCGAGTCCTTGTAGTCAACGCCCACCCGGATGATTCCGACTTTGGCGCTTCAGGAACTATCGCGCAATGGGTAGCTAAAGGCATTGAGGTTAGTTATGTCCTCTGCACTAATGGTGATCAAGGTGGCGAGAACTCCGGTTATTCGAAGGAAGAGATGCCGGCAGTCCGCCAGCGCGAACAGCGCGCAGCATGTGCAGCCCTTGGGGTCTCAGATGTCACTTTTCTCAACTATGTTGATGGACATCTCGAGCCAACTATTGCGCTCCGGAAAGATATTGTCCGACAGATTCGTCGCGTTCGACCAGATCGAATCTTGTGCCAATCACCAGAACGCAATTGGGATCGCATCGGTGCCAGCCATCCAGATCACCTTGCAGCGGGCGAGGCGACAATCCAAGCTGTCTATCCTGATGCGCGTAATCCATTTGCCTTTACCGATTTACTAGAGCAGGAAGGCCTTCAACCTTGGAAGGTAAAGGAGGTCTGGATGCAGGGACATACTCACCCCGATCACTTTGTTGATATCACCGATACATTCCACTTTAAGATCGCCGCCCTTAAAGAGCATGCATCGCAGACCGGCCATATGGAGAATCTCGAAGAGATGCTCCGCGAATGGGGTCAGCGCAATGCTGGCGTTGGTGAACTACCTGAAGGTCGTATCGCTGAGGCTTTTAAGATCGTCAACACTAACTGATTCACAAGCCAATGCTTTGAATCACCGAAACTAAAGCTCAGAAATTACTTTGCTGAAGCTTTAACGATCTCGACCATCTGGATTGGATAACCATCTCCAGCATAGAAAGCCTGCTCGCCTTGCATCTGATAGGCGCCCACTGCGCCGATCTTCTTTACGAGATCTAGGCCTTTGGTGATCTTGCCCCAGATTGTGTAATCAGGACCGAGCTGAGTATCGGCATAGACCAAGAAGAACTGTGAACCATTTGTTCCAGGACCTGAGTTAGCCATGGCAACTGTGCCTGCTGGGTAATTCTTTGCACCTGCCTTAGGAAGGTTCTCGTTTGCATAACCCTTCCAACCTGTTGGAGATCCACTACCTGATGCAGTTGGATCACCACATTGAAGAACAAAGAGTCCTTCAGTTGTGAGGCGGTGGCAGAGAGACTTGTTGAAGTAACCAGCATTTGCAAGTGCGCTCATATTGGTGACTGTCTGTGGCGCCTTTGGATTAAGTGAAATAACAATGTCTCCACAGTTAGTAGTGAAGGTAAGAGTTTTAGCAAGCTTCTTTGCCGGCGCTGTTGGCTGCTTCACCTTTGCGGGAGTATGTCCCTTTGCAGTTGACTTCTTGCAGCCTGGAACTGTTGTTGGCTTCTCGGCAGCAAAAGTTGCAGGGGCAAGCGTTGCGGTAAGCACGATTGCAGCGACGAGGGCAGAGATCTTCTTCATTATTGCTTCCATTTTCTACTTATTATTCCCACTCAATTGTTCCAGGTGGCTTACTTGTCACATCGAGTACGACGCGATTAACCTCGCGCACCTCATTGGTAATTCGGGTAGAGATCTTCTCAAGAACTTCGTAAGGAACTCGTGACCAATCTGCTGTCATCGCATCTTCTGAAGATACTGGGCGCAAAACTATTGGATGGCCATAGGTACGGCCATCACCTTGTACGCCCACGCTGCGAACATCTGCCAATAAGACAACTGGGCATTGCCAGATACTGCGATCAAGTCCGGCAGCAGATAGCTCAGCACGAGCAATCACGTCTGCCTCGCGCAAGATATCGAGACGTTCGCGAGTGACTTCGCCGATGATGCGGATACCAAGGCCGGGACCCGGGAATGGTTGGCGCCAAACAATTTCACCAGGGAGTCCGAGCTCGAGCCCAACTTGACGGACCTCATCTTTAAAGAGTGTACGAAGTGGTTCGACTAATTTAAATTGAAGGTCATCCGGAAGGCCACCGACATTATGGTGAGACTTAATATTTGCAGTTCCGGTACCGCCACCTGATTCAACAACATCTGGATACAAGGTGCCTTGTACCAAGAACTCAACATCTCCGCCCGCTGCGATATCGCGAGCAGCTTTCTCAAATGAGCGAATGAACTCGCGGCCAATAATCTTGCGCTTCTCTTCTGGGTCAGTGACACCTGCGAGGGCGTTGAGGAATTGATCAACTGCATCAACGACAACGAGATTTACACCTGTCGATGCAACGAAGTCACGTTGAACTTGTTCGGATTCACCACTGCGCAAAAGGCCATGATCGACAAAGACACATGTGAGCTGGTTGCCGACTGCGCGCTGAATAATCGCTGCCGCAACTGCTGAATCAACGCCACCTGAGAGCCCGCAGATAACCTTCCTATCGCCGATGACTTCCTTCGCCTTAGCGATTTCAACCTCTGCAATATTTGATGTTGTCCACGTTGGCTTGCAGCCTGCAATATTGATTAACCAATTCCGTAAAATCGCTTGGCCGTGCTCTGAGTGCAATACCTCTGGGTGGAATTGAACTCCCGCAATCTTTCCTGATGCATCTTCAAAGGCAGCGATAGGTGTATCTGCAGTTGATGCAGAGATGGAGAAGCCACAAGGAACTTCAGAAACGGCATCACCATGAGACATCCAGACCGATTGCTGGGCAGGAAGTCCGGCAAATAACTTTGAGCCAGGCTTTACATCAAGCGGCGTACGGCCAAACTCTGACTTACCTGTCTGCGCAACCACACCAGCGAGTGCTGCCGCCATCGTTTGGAATCCATAACAGATTCCGAAGGTAGGAATTCCTAGTGCGAAGATCGCAGGATCAACTTTAGGTGCGTGATCTGCATAGACCGATGAAGGACCACCAGACAAGATGATTGCCTCTGGGTTCTTTGCCGCAACTTCTGCGGCGGTAATTGATGATGGAACAATTTCAGAGAAGACATGGGCTTCGCGGACGCGACGAGCAATCAATTGTGCATATTGCGCGCCAAAGTCGACGACGAGGACGCCATGTGCTGCTTGAGTTGAAGAACTACTTGCCATGGTGCATCACTACATCTACGCGCTGGAATGACTTCACATCTGAATATCCACATGTAGCCATTGCACGACGTAGAGCGCCGAAGAGATTCATATCTCCAGCTGAAGAGTGTGAAGGTCCGAGAATGACTTCTTCCAGTGAGCCAACTGTGCCAACGTTGAAGCGACGACCACGTGGAAGTTCTGGGTGATACGCCTCTGAACCCCAATGCCAACCAAGTCCAGGAGACTCAACCGCCTTCGCCAGGGCAGATCCCATCATGACTGCATCTGCGCCACAAGCAATTGCCTTTGCGATATCGCCAGAGCGGCCGACTGCGCCATCTGCAATAACGTGGACATAACGTCCACCAGATTCATCTAAGTATTCGCGACGAGCCGCAGC